>NZ_JAPHNC010000004.1 GCF_026241255.1 Helicobacter sp. MIT 21-1697
AATAGATTCTAAAATTATATCACCCATTTGCTTACAGCCCACAAGAGTGCAGCCTTCGCTCATCATATCTCCGGTGCGATAGCCTTTTTCTAATGCTTCTTGCACAGCTCTTTGTATAGCTTCACTTTCTTTTGTCAGCCCAAATGAAAGCTCTAACATCATTGCCGCAGAGAGTATCGTGCCTATGGGATTTGCTTTATCTTCTCCTGCAATATCAGGCGCACTGCCGTGTATAGGCTCATAAAGTCCTAAAGTCCCAAGTGAGAGGGAAGCCGAAGGAATGACGCCGATAGTGCCTGTAATCACGCTTGCCTCATCGCTTAAAATATCGCCAAACATATTTTCAGTAAGAAGCACATCAAATTGACTAGGAGCGCGACAAATTTGCATTGCTGCATTATCCACATACATATGCGAAAGCTGGACATCTGGATAGTTTTTTGCCACAGATTCTACCACTTCCCGCCATAATCGCGAAGAGCTAAGGACATTTGCCTTATCCACAGAGATAACTTGTTTTTTGCGTTTTCTCGCAATATCAAATGCCACCTTAGCAATAGATTCTATTTGTGAAGCACTATAAGTCATACCATCTGTGGCGACTTTTTCACCATTTATTTGTTCAATTTTGTGCTCACCAAAATACGCGCCACCGATAAGCTCACGCACAATGATAAAATCAATCCCGCAATTTAGAATCTCATCTTTTAAGGGGCTAGCCTTGCGAAGTTGGGGCAAAAGCGTGGCGGGACGAATATTAGCAAATAACCCCAATTCTTTTCGCAATGTCAGCAAGGCTTTTTCTGGGCGGTTGTGGCTAGGCTCATTATCCCATTTGGGACCGCCCACTGCACCAAGAAGCACACTATCACTTTGTTTGCAAATCTCCAAACTCTCCTGTGGGAGACATTGCCCACACTTATCAATCGCACAGCCCCCTGCTAGGACTTCTTCAAATATAAATGTATGCCCATATTTATCTGCTGTGGATTCTAAGATTCTAAGTGCTTGAGTGATAACCTCTCTGCCAATACCATCACCATATATTACTGCAATGCGTTTTTGCATATTCCCTCCTTTTAGGCATTTGCCTTTCTTTTGGCAATCCAATTTAAATATCCATTTGCATTGATAATCTCTTGGATAAAGGGCGGAAAAGGTGTGGTGCTAAATTGTTGATTATTGTTGCAATTTGTAATCACGCCTTTATCAAAATCAATCGCCACTTCATCGCCATTTTCTAAGCTTTGTGCAATTTGCTCAGATTCTATAATCGCAAGTCCTATATTGATGGCATTGCGATAAAAAATGCGCGCAAAAGATTTGGCAATAATGCAGCTTATACCACTTGCTTTAATCGCAATAGGCGCGTGCTCTCTGCTTGAGCCACAGCCAAAATTCCACCCACCAACCATAATATCACCCTCTTTGACTTTAGCAACAAACTCTTTGTCAATATCTTCCATACAATGACTAGCGAGTTCTTTATGCTCGGCAGTATTAAGATAGCGCGCTGGGATAATCACATCAGTATCAACATTATCGCCATATTTATGGACAAAACCTTGTGCTTTCATTTGAACTCCTTAGATTCTTTGTTTTTCTTTTGCTCTGCAATTCGCCTTACATTCTTATGCAATGTCTTGTGGCGAGCTTAGAATCCCTCTCACAGCACTTGCTGCAGCGACTTCAGGCGAGGAGAGATACACTTCGCTTGTGATATGTCCCATTCTGCCCACGAAATTACGATTAGTCGTAGAGACACATTTTTCATTTGCTGCCAAGATACCCATATGTCCGCCAAGACAAGGTCCGCAAGTAGGTGTAGAAACAACAGCTCCCGCTTTAATAAATGTTTCCAAATAGCCACGATTAATG
This sequence comes from Helicobacter sp. MIT 21-1697, assembly GCF_026241255.1. NCBI lineage: Bacteria > Pseudomonadati > Campylobacterota > Epsilonproteobacteria > Campylobacterales > Helicobacteraceae > Helicobacter > Helicobacter sp. MIT 21-1697. Next base: position 1,879 of record NZ_JAPHNC010000004.1, read on the forward strand.
CACTCTAGGTAAATATTTTGAGTAGCAGGGATAATAATGCAGCGCGTATTTTTTGCAATGGTTTTGTCTTTTAGAATCTCCGCAGCCACTGCCATATCGCTTAATCTGCCATTTGTGCAAGAGCCAATGACAACTTGGTCAATTTTAATCTCACCCCAATCATCTTTTTCTTTAGTATTTTCTGGCAAATGTGGAAAAGCCACTGTGTGATTGATAGAATCTAAGTTAATATCAAAGACTTGCTCATATTGTGCGTCTTCATCTGCCTTGTAGATTCTAAAATCTCTTTTTGTGCGCCCTTTGGCATAATTGATTGTAATATCATCAACTTCAAAGATTCCATTTTTTGCGCCCGCTTCTATTGCCATATTTGCGATACAAAGCCTATCATCAATAGTGAGATTTTTTAATCCCTCTCCACTAAATTCCATACTTTTATATAGCGCACCATCAACGCCAATTTTGCCAATAATATGTAAAATCACATCTTTGCCACTGACATAAGGGCGCAATTTGCCTTTGAGATTAAATTTCATAGCGTGAGGCACTTTAAACCACGCTTGCCCTGTTGCCATACCCACAGCCATATCAGTAGAGCCTACCCCTGTGCTAAATGCACCTAATGCTCCATAAGTGCAAGTATGAGAATCTGCACCGATAATCAAATCGCCAATAGTTACAATCCCTTGCTCGGGTAAAAGTGCGTGTTCTACACCCATATTGCCCACATCATAATAATGTGAAATATCAAAATCTTTTGCAAAACATCGGCATTGCGCACTTTGTGTAGCGGCTTTTATGTCTTTATTAGGTGCAAAATGGTCCATTACTAAAGAGATTTTATCTTTATCAAAAACTTTTTGAAATTTTGCTGCTTTAAAGGCATTAATTGCCACAGGTGTGGTAATGTCATTGCCAAGCACCATATCAAGCTTTGCCATAATTAAATCATTAGGACGCACAGATTCTAATCCTGCCCTATCAGCAAGGATTTTTTGCGACATTGTCATACCCATAGTTTTCTCCTTATATTTATATAATGCGATTAAGGGCACTTACAAGCCCATATACAGACGCATTGATAATATCATTATCAATGCCTACTCCAAAGTATTTCTTTCCTTTACTCTCTATTTGCACATACGAGACAGCCTGCGAAGTAGAGCCTTTTTTGAGCGAATGTTCGCTGTAATCAATGATTTCAAAATCTAAGTTTAAATTTTCCCTTAGGGCATTTGCGATACTATCAAGTCTCCCATTGCCTTTGCCCGTGATTTCTTGTTGTGTTTCAGAATTTTCTTTTGCATACACAATGTGCAAATTCACATTGCATTCTTGTGAAGGCTTAGAATCTGTATGTGTAAAATGAAAATCCTGTACACAAATTTTATTGCCAAGATTCACAAAGTCATTATGAAAAATCTCACAAATTTCATCAGGACTTAATTCTTTATGCGCCCTATCGGAGATATTTTTTACATAATAAGAAAACTCCTCTCTAAAAAGTGGCGGGAGATTCACACCATAATGATGATGCAAGATATAGGCAATACCACCTTTGCCACTTTGGGAATTAATGCGTATCACATCGCTTTCATATACGCGTCCCACATCTTTTGGGTCAATAGGCAAATAAGGCACACTCCAAGTGCTTAGATTGTGTTCTTTGTGATAAGTCATACCTTTAGCAATAGCATCTTGATGAGAGCCTGAAAATGCTGCAAATACAAGTTTGCCAGAATATGGTTGCCGCTCATATACTTGCATTTTGGTTACTTTTTCATATACATCGCAGATAGAGGGGATATTACTAAAATCAAGTTGAGAATCTACCCCGTGAGAGTGCATATTCATCGCAAGAGTGATAATATCCACATTTCCTGTGCGCTCACCATTGCCAAAAAGTGTCCCTTCAACTCTATCTGCACCTGCGAGCAAACCTAATTCTGCATCTGCTATTGCACAACCCCTATCATTATGTGGGTGCAAAGAAATAAGCACATTTTCTCTGCCCTTAAGATGTTTTGACATATATTCTACTTGACTTGCGTAGATATGGGGCAAACTCATTTCAACGGTTACAGGAAGATTGATGATAAGTTTTTTATCAGGCGTAGGCTCAAATACATCAATAACAGCATTACACACTTCAAGTGCATAATCTACTTCTGTGCCACTAAAGCTTTCTGGTGAATATTCAAACCTAAAATTCCCTTTTGTGCTTTGGGCGTAGGATTTTAGCGCGTGAGCACCATTAAGAGCTATTTTTTTAATATCCTCTTTGCTTTTTTTAAAGACTTGCTCTCTTTGGGCATAAGAGGTAGAATTATAAAAATGCACGATAGCATTTTTGCAACCCTCAAGGCTTTCAAAAGTTTTTTTAATAATATGCTCCCTTGCTTGTGTTAAAACTTGCACACACACATCATCAGGGATAAGATTTTGCTCAATAAGTGTGCGCAAGAAAGCGTATTCTGTTTCGCTTGCTGCGGGGAATCCTACCTCAATTTCTTTAAATCCAACTTTTAGCAGCAGTTTAAAAAATGTAATTTTTTCTTCTAGGTTCATAGGTGTGATAAGGGCTTGATTCCCATCACGCAAATCCACGCTGCACCATATTGGTGCTTTGGTAATGTATTCTTTTTTACTCCATTCTAAAGACGGCGCAGGAGGCATAAAATAACCTCTTTGATATTTTGTATAACTCATAAGTTACTCCTAATTTAAGAAAAAATTGCTACTAAAAGCCTTTTATTGTAGCAATAAAAACTACACAAGTAATAAAAATTCTCTAAAAATGAAAGCTTTTAAACAATTAAGAGAACCTTATGTATCACTTTGTGCAGATTTTTACATAAATGCATCACAAAAATGTGTTGTTATTCTTCATAGCCTTGTATCACCCAGCCTTTTGGTGTGGGGATTATTTCATATTTTTGTGCCGAATGCAAATCAAACACATAGCATTCTGAACTTTCAAGCTCTGCTCGCTCCACAGGAATCACTTTAAGCCTATCCCGCACTTCTTGCATATCTTCGCACATAGCACTAAAGCCACACATCATTAATTTGTATCGCATAAGTTTCTCCTAACTTTTTTAATGTAATATTGCCATTTTATTCTTATAAAATAGCAATAATTTAATATAAAGGGGCAAGAGTGAGCAACATTGATTTTAGCTTGTGGTGTGATTTTATACAAAGAGATTTTTTAGAAAATGAGTTTAGCAAACTTGTGGATTCTAAACTCATAAATGGAGCTACAAGCAACCCAAGCATTTTTGCTCAAGCTCTTAAGAATCCTATCTACCAAAGTGCTATTGCCACATTAAAGGGCAAAAATTCAAAAGAAATTTATGAACATCTTGCTCTTGCAGATATTCGCCGCGCCGCGCAGATACTTAAGCCTTTGTGGGAGAGCAATCCTGCGCAAGGTTTTATCAGCCTAGAAATTGACCCACTTTTATGTGATGATGTGGCACAAAGTGTAGATGAGGGTGTGAGATTGTATCAAAGCATTGCTCTGCCAAATGTGATGATAAAAGTGCCAGCTACCTTGGCAGGATATGAAATAATGAATGCGCTTGCTTCAAAGGGTATAAATATAAATGCGACTTTGGTTTTTGCCCCATCTCAAGCAAAGGAGTGTGTGTTGGCATTACAAAATGGCTTTAAAAAAGCTCAAGATTCTCACACAGAGTATTCTAATTTGCTTCAAGGCGTAATAAGCGTGTTTGTTTCGCGTTTTGATAGAATGCTAGATGATTCTTTGCCCACGAATCTGCGCTTGCAAACAGGCATTATAAATGCTATGGATTGTTATGAAATCATTGAACAATACAATGCGCCCCATATCCGCACCCTTTTTGCCTCAACGGGTGTAAAGAATGAAAATGTGCCAAAAAGTTATTATATTGACAAACTGATTTTGCCTCATAGTGTCAATACTGCTCCGCTTGAGAGTATTAGAGCTTATGAAATGAGTGAGGATAAAGGACAAAAATCATTAATCAATACATCTTCGCGCTTGGCATTTTGGGAGAATCTCAAAGAGAAAAATATTCATCGTGATATTATCGCTCATCATCTTTTAGATGAGGGAATTGTGGCATTTAAGCAAAGTTTTGAATCTTTGCTTACATCGCTTTAGCCTTTGGCTATTTATTGCGCTCATATACAAATGGCACACTTTTAATGCCCGCATCTACCACTTTTTGGTTTATTTTCATTATATCTTTTATGTCAATGTTAATATAGCTTGTGGGCACTTTGGATTTGGGTGTATAGACCTCTTTGAGAATCTTAAGCTTTTCTTTGTCATCTTTAACATCAAGCAGCCTATCGCGCAACATACTTGATTTAATGGGTGAATCTTCGCCAACAAATCCCACAAGCAACATATATACATCAGAATCTTTTAGCCTTTCTTGGATAGCGTTTAATTCTTTTTGACAGCTAGGACAATTAGGGTCAGAGACAATGTAGGTAATTTTTTTAGCATTTTTATTGATAGAGCGAAGGATAATATACTCATCTTGTGGAATCTTTTTAAAGAATGTATCAAGGAGGGCTTTATCAGGTTTGGATTCATTTTGAGTTTGTTTGATGAGACTGCCTACCGCGCCCATATCTTCGCTTTTATGTGCAAAAAATACATTTGAAACGCCCATAACAAGCTTGCCATCTTTGCTTGCAAAAATTGGCACTTGCATATTACCCACAGCAATAAGCACAAGTTTTACATCGGGGCTTGATTGGAGACTTTGAGTTTTAAGAATCTGAATGTCTTGCTTTGTATTGCTTTTAATCGTGGCTTTGAGTGTGTCTTCAAAACTTGCCCCAAAACTCATTGAAGCCCCCAATAAAAGCATATAAAAAAACATATATTGCGACATTTTTTTCATTGCATTGTCCTTTGAATGATATAAATTTGGGCTAAGATTCTATAATGTTTTCACAAATATAAAACCAAAGGCAGATAATGGCACACAAAAGCACACAGATTCTAAGCTCCAAGCATTATCCTTATAGTTTGCATAAAAAGCCTCAAAAATTTGCTTTGGCTAAGTATCGCAATATTTTTGTATTAGGACTTGGTTCTAATCAGGGACTTAGCACTCTCCTCAATGAAAAAGGCAGCATTGCCATTTTGGAATCTGTATTTATGTGGTTTAATGCTCATTCGCATATAGAGATTTTACACACATCGCCACTTTGGCGCAATCCACCTTTTGGTTTTAAGAATCAAGATGATTTTTATAATGCAATTATGGTGTGTGGGAGTAATTTAAGTTTGGTAGAAATTTATGGGCTTATTTTTTATATTGAGCGCCGATTCGGTAGAGCGCGCAAAAGGGCTTTTAAAAATGCCCCACGCACACTTGATATTGATATTATCTTTTTTAATGCACTTCGCATCAAACGCCCTTATTTGCAAGTGCCTCATTCTTTGTATGAGAGTAGGGCTTCAGTGATGTTGCCTTTGAGCTTTATAGAAACATATATGTGAAAGTTTGTATCTTTATAGGCGCAGTTAAACTTTACTAAAACATCAACAAGCTACAATAAGAATTTCTATTTTGAGCTTATAGGCGGATACGATGGCAAAAAAACTTCACACTTTTATGGGAGATACCCCAGCCCAAGCCCTTAAAAAGGCACAAGATACTTTTGGTAATGAAATTTTACTCGTAGAAAATAAAGAGATTCGCAAAAAATCTCTCACCCAATCCGGTTTATATGAAATCGTTATTGCTGTTGATGATGAAAACGCACCATCAGCTCCAGAATCTAAGGATACGCAAGGCACACAAGAGAAAGTAGCGGCGAATAGTGTGCAAAAAAGGCTTGATGAGATTGCAGAAAAAAATATGGCAAAGAAGCGTCAGGAAGCAAATAAACCTAAAGTGTATGATGAGGTAACGCTCCAACTTTCTGATGCGGTAAAACAAATATCACAAATTGCTAATGTGCCAAGCAATATGCCTGCAAATCCTAAGATTCAGCCTAAGCGTCCTTATCCTACGGCTAAAGCAACCTTAAACAAAGCAAATACAACGCATATTTCAAGCATAGAGGATAAAATAGAGAATTTGCAACAAACGCGCTTAGAACAAAGTATTAATCAAAAAATAGAGCTTAAGCACATTAAAAATGAGCTTGATGAGATTAATGACAAGATGAAGATTATTCAAAATATGCTATGGGAGGAAAAAAGTCCCAAAAGTGAGGGCATTAATATTCCCCAAGAGTTTGCAGAGATTTATAGAATCGCAAAAAGTAGTGGTATGAACAAGGAGCATTTGGATACGATTATGCAATTATCATTAGAGCTTATGCCACTTAAAATGCGCTCAAATTCTACAACGATTAAACGCTATTTTCGCGAAGTGCTACGAAAAATGATTTATTGTCGCCCTGAAAATCTCCAAAGCAACGCAAAGAAAATCATAATGCTTGTAGGACCTACGGGCGTAGGGAAGACAACCACTTTAGCCAAACTCGCTGCGCGTTATTCTTTAATGCTTAATCAACGTTATCGTGTGGGTGTAGTTACGCTTGATACCTATCGTCTAGCAGCAGTAGATCAATTAATGGCGTATGCGCGTATGATGAAGCTAAGTATTGACACGGTGGTAGAACCAGAAGAATTTGGCAAGGCGATAGATTCGCTTAAGCATTGTGATTATATTCTTATTGATACAGCAGGACACTCTCAACACGACCGCAGCAAACTTCAAGCGCTTAAATCCTATCTCAATAATGATTACAAAATTGATGTGAATCTTGTGCTTGCAATTAATGCAAAGTATGAAGATTTGCGCGATACTTATAATGCTTTTAGCGAAATGAATATTGATACCTTAATTTTTAGCAAACTTGATGAAAGCCGCAACTTTGGTAATATGTTTTCGCTTGTATATGAAACAAAAAAACCCATTAGCTATCTCTCAATCGGGCAAGGTGTGCCAAATGATTTGATTTTGGCAGGTAATGATTATTTGGTAGATTGTTTGCTTGATGGATTTAAACGCCCAGAATCTAAATAGCGGAAGTGCTAAATGATACAAAACCAAGCCCACGATCTTCAAGCACTTGTCCAAAGTCAGGATAAACGCAATTTTAGCGCAACGAAATTTATTGCCATCACTTCAGGCAAAGGTGGCGTTGGTAAATCAAGCATTAGTGCTAATCTTGCGTATTGTTTATGGAAGCTTAAAAAACGTGTAGCAGTTTTTGATGCGGATATTGGTTTGGCGAATCTTGATTTAATTTTTGGAGTAAAGACACAGAAAAATATTTTTCACGCTTTGTGCGGAGAGGCAAGTTTTCAAGAGGTTATTTATCCTATTGAAGATGGTTTATATCTTATACCCGGCGATAATGGCGAGGAGATTCTTAAATATGCTAATAGCGGTGTGTTGGAACGTTTCCTTGAAGAGAGTGATATTTTAGAGAATATTGATTATATGATTATTGATACAGGTGCAGGTATTGGCGGTATAACACAAAATTTTTTAAATGCAAGTGATGTGGTTATCGTGGTTACTACACCTGACCCATCAGCCCTTACTGACGCCTATGCTACTATTAAGCTTAATAGCAAAATACATAATCACATTTATATGATTCTTAATATGGTTAAAAATGCCAAAGAATCGCGGCTTGTTTTTGAGCGCATTGTGGGCTTGGCTCAAAAAAGTATGCCTGCTTTGAAGCTTTTCTTGCTTGGATTTATTGAACAAAGTCAGGTTGTGGCAAAAGCGGTGCGCTCAAGAGAACTTTTTGCCAAAGCCGAACCCTTAAGTATGTCAAGTGGGCAGATTCAAGATATTGCACGAGAGCTTATAGCAAAATTGGAACAAAATATGCTTACCCAACCTCATAAGCAGCATTTTGCTGATTTTTTGCGGCGGATATTAGGTTATATTTGATTGAGGTTATTTAGGGGATTGTATGAAACCAGATAATTATATGAGCTTTAGCATTGTAGCAGGGTTTTTTATTGGATTAACATTTTCCATTACGAAATTTGATGAACCTGAATTTATGGTTTTATGGACAATTATTACGACAATGGGTATATATTTGATTGTGGCTGTGTGTATCATTATATTTTTGGTTTTTGGATTTTGAACGCACTCGGCTTAAAAAAAGCAAGCTTGAGAATAATCTTGAATTTTATCGCCTTGAATTTGATAAACGTGAAAAAGAATCGGCTAAGATTCGGAATTTTATTAGAAGTATAGAATCTGATGATGAAGAAATGGCAGCACAGGCAGCACAACAAAACGCGCCCAAAGAGAGCTAAAGGTATTTAATGAAAAGCATAAAAAACAATAATGGATATAATCAAACGCTTAAATATGCACAAGATGAGCTTGCCTTGCAATACCTGCCAGCAGTTAAAGCGATGGCATTTCGCCTTAAGGAGAGGCTGCCTAGTTCTATTGAAATGGCAGATCTTGTATCTATTGGTACAGAAGAACTTATTAAACTTGCTCGCCGTTATGATAGTAGTCTCAATGATTCTTTTTGGGGCTTTGCTAAAACGCGGGTGAATGGAGCAATGCTTGATTATTTGCGAAGCCTTGATGTGCTCTCTCGTGCTAATCGTAAGCTTGTAAAAAGTATTGATTATGAAGTCTCAAAGTATTTTAATGAACATCAAGAAGAGCCAAGTGATGAATATCTTGCACAGATTCTTAAAGAAGATATAGCAAAAGTTAGAGAAGCGCGTATGGCTTCAGATATATACGCACTTGTGCCTATTGATGAGCAATATAATGCTATTTGTGGGGAAAATATTCTTGAAGATGTGCAAAAAGATGAGCTTATGGAGATTATCTTTGATGTTCTTAAAAAACTCGGCAAACGTGAGCAGATGATTATTCAGCTGTATTATTTTGAGGAACTTAGCCTTAAGGAAATCAGCGAGATTTTAGACATTACAGAATCTCGTATTTCGCAGATTACCAAAGAAATTGTCAAAAAAATTAGACAAGCATTAGGAGATATTAATGGCTGATATATTAAGTCAAGAAGAAATTGACGCCCTCTTAGAAGTTGTTGATGATGATGGCGATACCGCTGATATAGAGAAACAGGACTTAACACATCAAAAACAAGTTACGCTTTATGATTTTAAACGTCCTAATCGTGTGAGTAAGGAGCAGTTGCGCGCTTTTAAATCTATTCACGATAAGATGGCGCGTAGTCTTTCCTCTCAAGTTTCTGCGGTTATGCGAAGTATTGTGGAGATTCAGCTCCATAGTGTGGATCAAATGACTTATGGCGAGTTTTTAATGAGTTTGCCCTCTCCTACAAGCTTTAATATTTTTTCAATGAAGCCGCTAGAAGGTGCAGCAATTTTAGAGATTAACCCAAGTATTGCCTTTCCAATGATTGATAGGCTTTTAGGAGGTAAGGGCGACCCTTATGAAAGCTCAAGGGAGTTTAGTGATATTGAACTTAATCTCCTTGATACGCTTTTGCGTCAAGTGATGCAAAATCTCAAAGAAGCGTGGAGCTCTATCACAGAGATTTTTCCGAGCGTTGATGCCAAAGAATCTTCTCCTAATGTCGTGCAAATTGTGGCACAAAATGAAATTGTTATTATGGTGGTTATGGAGATTATTATTGGGCATAGTAGTGGTATGATGAGTATTTGTTATCCTGTTATTTCGCTTGAAACCGTGCTTTCGCGCTTGGCAAGTCGTGATTTGATGCTGAGTGATACAAGCTCCAAAAAGAGTCGTAATAAAGAACTCCAAGCTCTTATTGCTGGAGCAAATGTCATAGTGTCTGGTTATCTAGGTGATGCTACACTCACGCTTAAAGAAATTTTGGATTTACAGGTAGGTGATATTGTGCGACTTGATACTGTTGCTGATGATACTATAATTGTTTCTGTTGATGGGCGTGAAAAATATATTGCGAGTATTGGATTGCAACGTTATAGGAAGACATTACAGATTAAAGAAGTGATTAAAACAGAAAAAGACCAAGTAAAAGAAGTCCTTGAAATGCTTGAAGGGCAGCGTAAAAATAGAATTGCAAATATCGCAGAGGAGGGAGAATGAAAGCATTTATTGATTTAGTTGCGACAGAAACAACAACGACTATTGAAGGCTTAATGGGAAAAACTCCAAGCGTAAGTCATACGCGAGATGATAGTGTTAGCCTTGAGAATCTCCCCACACCTTATGCTATCAGCTATATCCAAGCAAGTGGTGATGGCAATGGTGAAATAGCAATGGTTATTCCCGTAGAAATGGGAACAGCACTCGCGGATATGATGCTCGGCGGCGAGGGTGAGGTTAAAAACGAGATGAGCGATGATGATTTAGACGCGATAAAAGAAATCAGTTCTAATATTTTTGGTGCGGTTTCTACCTCACTTAATTCACAAAATGAGCTACCAAAGCTCAATTTTGCGTGTAGCACTATTGAATTTATTACAGAAAATATGGATTTATCGCGCTTTGATAAGGCATATATTTTTAATTTTACCTTAGATTCTATCCAGTCAAATTTTACGATTTTAGCAAATAAAAGTTTTGTGGAACTTTTTGAAGGCGGCAATACACCTGTTCAAGCTGATTCCACAGAATCTACTGCCCAAATAAACACACCCCTCTCTCCTACCGAATATAAAAATATCAATATGATTTTAGATGTACGTTTGAATGTTAAGGTGCGCATCGGGCAAAAAAGAATGCTTCTTAAAGATGTCATTGCAATGGATATTGGGAGCGTGATAGAGCTTAATCAGCTTGCAAATGACCCGCTTGAGATTCTCGTAGATGATAAAGTCATTGCTAAGGGCGAAGTTGTTATTGTTGATGGAAACTTTGGGATTCAAATCACAGATATTGGCACAAAACGCGATAGGTTAGAGCAGCTTAGAGGATAGTTTAGCCAAGTTCAAGCACATACTTCTACCCTTTTAGGACATATGTCAAATCTTTTTTGAATCTCCACTGCAAGCGTAAAGGGCAAGGATTCTAATATAAAAGTGAGTGAAAGAGTAGGCTTATCAAAATAAGCCTACATCAAGTTTATTCTTTCTCTTTTTTAGAGATAGGGCAAATGCCAAGTGGGCAAGCCTGTTTCCCTGTCCATACATACAGAGGACAAAAACCAAATGCACCTGTGAGCAAAGGGATAAGTCCTACAAGTCCCCACCAAGATTCAAAATAAAATCCAGCAGCAAAAATACCACAAGCAAGCAAGATTCGGATTATCCGTTCTATGTTTTTCATAAAAACTCCTTTTAAAAAATATGACAAAGTATAGGGTAAAAAAATAATGATGTCTGTGATAAAATCACATTTGAATGACAAAGCAAGGAGGGAGAGTAAGTGAGTAAAGAGCGATTAAAAGCTATTTTTGCTCCGTTAGGGTTAGCGCAAGAAGATTTACAGGCTTTAATGCAGCGCACACTTTTTAAGAGATTCGCTCCACATACACTCATTAATCAAAAGGAAACTTGTTTGGGCTTTATCCTTGTGCTTTCAGGGGGTTTGCGTGCGTATATTATGAGCGAAAATGCCAAAGAAATTACGCTTTTTACCCTTAAAGAAAACGACATATGTCTGCTTTGCTCACATTGTGCGCTGCATTCTATCAATTATGATATTTTACTTGAGAGTAGCCAAGCCACAGAGGTGTTGCTTGTGCCTCAAGAGCTATTTTCAAGCCTCAAAGACACTTATCCTGCACTTTCTAACTTCGCACTCACAATCATTTCTAAACGTTTAAGTCAAACTATCTCCACACTTGAGCAGGCATTATTTAAGCCACTTGTTGAACGAATCCGCGAGTTTTTGCACGAAAATGCGCACAATAAAGAGATTCGCATAAGCCACGAAGAAATTGCCAATCATTTAGGCAGTTCGCGCGAAGTCATCTCGCGAATCCTCAAAGAAATGGAAAACAAAGGAGAAATTAAACGCGCTTACAAAAAGATTATTCTGCTCCCTTAGGCATTGTTTATTGTTTTGTTGAAAGTAATCTTCTATAAATTATAAAATAAAGAAAACGAATGTGCCCTCGCCCATAGAAGTTATATCAAGAGTGAGTGTATGAAAACAAATTAAAGATAAGGGGACAAAATGTTTTTTAAATGGTGTTTTAGAATCGGTGGCGCATTAGCTGTGGGCTCACCTGTGCTTTTTGCTATGATTGCAATTATGATTGAGCCTATGGGGATTGGATTTGCTATTGGCTATGCTCTTGCCTTTGCACCTTTTATATTCCTTGCATTTTGTGTATTGGGTATTATTTTAGAGGGTATTTATACTTTTTGCACACGCAAACTCCTTTTGCCCAAACTCAAAGAATTTGTTATTTTTCGCACTCAAAATGGACATTTTCTTATCTCTTTTAAAAAGGCAAAAGTTTTTCATAAGCTAGAAATCAAGCTTTTAGAGGATATGCAATGTCAAGTGTGGCATAGCACGAGGCAGAGTGTGAATCAAGAGTGGCGTGAGCAATATTTACAACAAAGCCTTATCAATGAATTTTGCAACAAAAATCTGCCTTTGGTTGGCAATCTTCCAGCACTTTTTGCTTTTCTTGATTTTTGTGCAAAAGTGCCTTTAGGACATAAAGATAGAATTTTGCTTCATCGTGGTATGTCTGTGTATTGGGATTTTCCGCTTTTGAATGATGAGCCATTTCCGCAAGAGATTCAATCCCTACACAAGCGAGAGAAAAAAGTCATCATCAAAAGATTTTTGGCATTATGCTTGTTGATTATTGCGCTCATATTTGCTCTGTGGTTGTATTTGCAGAGCACTTTTTATCCTTGTAGTATTTATTATGCTGTGCAAGAGGGCAATACAAAAAAAGTGGAGAATCTTTTAAAAAATGGAGCAAACCCAAATGTGTTATGTTGGAAAAGCAAACTTGCTGCATTTTTATCTGCAATATTGAATATAAATATTGATAGCAAAAGTGGGCAATCTCCGCTCCAAAGAGCGATTGAGGATAATAAAAAGTACATTGAGCAAGAGCGCACATATCGTAATAATAATGAAATAATCAAGCTCCTTATAGAATCTGGAGCACAAATAGAAAATCTCTCTTAAATAGCAAAGAATCTTGCTTGTCTTGTTGCTATAAGATTAGAAAAATAAAGAGTAAAATTGAAACATTGTCGCTAAAATTTGCAAAAAGAAATGTTATATTTGGAGTTTTCTTATAGTATGGAAAAATTTATTTTTTAGGGAGACAGGAGACAATAGTGAATCCACATTCGCAGCAATCAAAAAATGATTTTTTACAAAAAATAGGTTTATATCCTTGCATTGAGATGAGCACAATGCAAAAAATATGCAAATTTAGCGCAGCTCTTATTGTTTTTATGTATTTTTTTCTTATACGCACTTATGTTCCCTTTATGTCGTCCTCTTTGCTCGTAAATGCGATTGGCATTACGGGGTTGGTGCTCTATCTTAAAAGAGATTTTTTTAAAATCGGACTTCTTGTTTTATACTTCTATTTTGGGGTAGTCATTATTCTTGCTATGTTATTTTTTCAAGGGATTTTTGAGATAGATAATTTTACCTTACAAGAGTTGCTTGAGTTTTTGGATAAAGAAATGGGCGTAACACCCCAAGAGACTATTTTAACAATGACTTGTGCCTTTGTTGCGATGATTCTTTATACGCTTGCGGCTGGAGCAAGCGTATTTGTGCGCAAATATGAAAGCAAACTCCCTGCTTTATTTTTGCTCTATCTTGTGCTTATGCCTTTTATATACATTATCGGTGGCGTATTGGCAGAAGTGTTTATTGATTAGGATTTAATGTTTTACTCTTTGTGCAATTTCTTGGACAATATCATAGCCATATTTGATGGCAGCGGCGATTGAGCCACCATTTTTAAGTGCAATATCTCCTGCTACAAAGATATTTTTCACGCTACTTTCCCATAGGGGAGAACAAAGTGGCACACCTTTTTCATCTGCGGCAATAGAGCATTTTTTCAAAAAATCAATAGGCGAAGCTCCACCAATGGCATAAATCACTCTATCAAAGCTCTCTTTGCTCCCATCACTAAAATGCACTCCTACCTTTCCATTATTATCGCTTAACTCTGTAATATCTATGCCAAGTTTTGTGAGAATCTTTCCTCCTTGAGTGAGTGCTTGAAGTTGGGTAGCGTTAATGTCATTGATACGAGTAAATTCACTGCGGCGGTAATTAAGCGTTACGCTTCCACCATTTGCTGCATTTTGGGCTAAATCGCACGCATACTCAACAGCAGAATTTCCTCCACCTACCACGAGAATCTTTTCATTTTGTTGTGCGTCATTGGCATTGAAATTGATACATTTACGAATCGTTGGAGGCAGAGCATAGCTTGGCTTGTTGGGCTGTCCCATTTTGCCAATACATATAATGACAAAACGCGCCTTATAACTGCGATTATCTGTGGTGGTAAGGATAAAACCCTCATTGCCATTATCTGAAGAAGATGTAACAGATTCTACATCACTTTGATAATTTACTTCAATAGGGGAGAGAATCTCATCAAAAAAGGCTAGTGTGCTTTCTCTATTGCCATCTTTAAAGTCAATTTTGCCCTCTAACTGCACAACTTGCCCTTTGTAATCCTTATCCACGCGTTTGCCCTCTTTGTAAAACTTGCGAATACTCATATTGTGCGAATCACCCTTTTCAAGTGCTATCACACTTAAATTATGTGCTTGAGATTCTATGGCAGCACTAATCCCAGCTGGTCCGCAGCCCACCACAGCTACATCATATATCTTACTCATTATTTTCTCCTTTATTTTTTTGACCGAGTTGAGTCTGCTTTTTATCAGTTTTTGCAGCAAGATTTAAATCTTCCACAGAATCAAAAAGCACACCCTGCATCATTTTGTTTGCATCATCAAATTGTCCATTTTTTAATCCCCATATAAATGCAAGCAATCCAAACAAGCCAAGTATAAGAGAAACGCCGAGCATTACAGCAATCATTTCGGTATTCATTTTTGGACCCCTTGATGATGAATGAATGATTTTTGGCAAAGATTCTAACATATTTTAATATCAAACCCCAAACAAAATGCGTTTTAATGGATAATATTTATTAAAATATACTTTAATAAATGTGGTATAATTTTTTAAACATTTTAAGGGAGATAATTATGTCTAAGACTTTAGAAGTTCAGCCCCCAAAGAAAAAAACAAGCGTGGGCGTTATGCTTAGCTTTGGTTTTGGAGTTTTAATTGTATTTTCGTGCGTAATGGTATTTATGAGTCTTAATCGCGTAAGCAGTATTAATGCTTCATTAAGCGAAATCAATGATAAAAATGCCCTTGCTCAACGTTATGCAATCAACTTTCGGGGAAGTGTGCATGATAGAGCTATTGCTGTGCGTGATGTCGTGCTTATTAGTAGCGAAGATAAAAATGGACTTCAACAACTTTTAGAACAGATTAGCACCTTAGAGAAGTTTTATAAGGAAGCAGAAGATAATATGAAGAAGAAATTTATTGATACAAAGCTCCTTAATAAAAAAGAACTCAGCATTTTGCATTCTATTGAGGAAACACAAGCCAAAGCTATTCCGCTTATTGTGCAGATTATTCAGGCGAAGCTCGCAGGAGATTCTCAAAAGGCATACACTATTCTTACAACGCTTTCCCCTTATTTTACGCAATGGCTTGCACAAATTAATGAATTTATTGATTACCAAGAAAATGCTAATTCAGGGCTTACACATCAGCTAAGGAGCGATGTTGATGGGTTTAAAATTTTGCTTTTGGTGCTTCTAGCTTGTAGCATAGTTTTTGGCGTAATTGTAGCGATTGTGATTATTCGTAATTTGTTGCGGGTGCTTGGCGGAGAGCCTTATATTGCTTCATATATTGTTTCTAAAATTGCAAATGGAGACCTATCTGGGCATATAACATATAAAAATAAAGATTCTATACTTTCGTCTATTGCGAGTATGCAAGAGGGATTAAGAGAAATTGTAGAGGCTATTACACATTCATCGCAGCAAGTAAATAAGATTGCTCTTGAAGTCTCCGATGTGGCGCAAAAAGCACAAGATGATGCGAATATACAAATGCAAAATTCGGCAACCATAGTTGGCAAAATAGAGCAAATAAATCATTCTGTCGCTGAAGTGTCAGATATTGCTAAACAAACAGAGGAAAATTCAGTCAAAAGTGTTGAAATTTCATCTAAAGGAGTGGAGATTATCAATATTACTGCTCAAGAAATTGGCAAAATTACAGAAATGATTAGCTCTTCGGCTGATAATATTCGTGGTTTGCAACAACAATCTGTAGAAATTGGTGGAAGTGCAGGATTAATTGCAGAAATCGCAGACCAAACAAACCTCCTTGCACTTAATGCTGCAATTGAAGCAGCAAGGGCAGGAGAGCACGGCAGAGGATTTGCTGTTGTTGCAGATGAGGTGCGAAAACTCGCAGAACGCACAGCTTCTACTACGGCAGAAATTGCTAATATGATAACGCTTATTCAAGAGAGCATAGGAGTTTCTGTAAATTCTATTGAAGCCATCGTGCCACAAGTTGATAAAGGGCAAAAGCTTATTTTAGATTCTGTGCATACTTTAGAGGAAATCCAAAGTCAAGCCCAAGATTCACTTCAAAAAGCTCGCGTGGTAGCATCTTCTTCGGCACAACAAGAAGACACAATGCAAAGTATTTTGCACGATATGCAGAGTATTTCTACATTGTCTCAAGAGACAAGAAATTCGCTTGAAAATACCAATAAGGTTATCAGTGAGCTTAAAAACATCTCTGATGCTTTAAGAAACAATATGACACACTTTAAGGTGTAATATTGACTACTCTTTTTGGGTATTTTGTCTTTGTATAAGTGCTTGCGCTTCTTTAAGAATATGCTCATCGCTTCCCATATCAAAATATATAAATTCATCGCCGCTTTGTCGTTCGCCACTTAGTATATCTCCGCTATTGCGGTATTTTAAATCTAGTTCGGCAATGTCAAAGCCACTTAATGTATTGCAAAAAGCCTTGAGACGCTCATTATTTGGTTGGTGTGTATAGAGATAGCAATATCCTTTCAATCCATTGCGACTTACACGCCCACGCAGCTGATGTAATGTGGCTAAACCTAATCGTTCGGGTGCGACAATGACAATAGTAGAAACTTTTGGGAGTGAGATTCCTACCTCAACGAGCGTAGTTGCAAGAAGTAGTGAGCCATTGCGTGCAAACTCATCTATAATGTTTTGTTTGTTTTTATCTTTACCTGAAGTAAAATATACATTTTCAAAATGTTTTTGCCAAAAGCTTAGCCCTTCACTCAAAGAGAGATAGTTGAGATGTTCGCTTTCTTCTACGAGAGGATAAATAATAATAGCTTGGTGTCCTTTGTTGATTTCATTTTGTAAGGCATAAAGCATTGTCTTAAATGTGCTTTTATCCACAATGGAGGTGCTTATATCTTTTTTAAAGGGTAAGTCTTGAATAACACTTAGATGAATAAATTGCGCATTAATCATTGCAAGAGTGCGTGGAATAGGCGTGGCTGAAAATTGCAAGATATGAGGGCGAGCCTTTTTTTGAGCATCTTGTCCTATTTTTTCTAGCCCATAACGTTGGTTTGTCCCAAATCGGTGCTGTTCATCACTCATCACAAGGGCTACATTTTCTAATGTAAGCTCACGATAAAGCAAGGCTTGTGTGCCGATGATAAAGTGTGCCTCTTGTGAATCTTGGTGCGTTTTTGCAGTGATAAGATGTATTTTAATAAAGGGTGGGAGCAGTCGTTTTGCTTCTTCATAAAGTTGCGTAGCAAGAATGGTAGTGGGCGCCATAAGAATGCTTGTATGAGGGTATGTCATCATTACAGCGCAGAGGATTATTATTGTTTTGCCACAGCCCACATCACCCATAATAAGCCGTCTTGCTGCAATTTGAGAATCTAAGTCTAAGCGTATATCTTGTATGGCAGCATATTGTCCGTGTGTGAGAGAAAAAGGTAAAGATTCTATAAATGGTGTAATATCGTTGTCGCAGCGATATTTGGCATTAAAATGTATTTTTTTGCGCGAGAGCAAATGCAAATAATGATATATTTCAACAAATTTAAGTGCATTGAGATGTGCTTGAGGTAGAGCGTTACATTCTTTAAAGGCAAGCATAAAATGCGATGAGGGCATAAAAATATCATATATTTTTTGAGCAGTTGTGTGAGGAATGCCACAAGAGAGTAGATTTTCCATAGTAATAGCAGCTTGAGTGAGGCTTTGCATTGCTTTGGCACTAAGCAGGGTCGTTTTAAAATGAGGTGTAATGGTGTTAATGTGCTTAATCGATTTTGGCTGAATCAGCGTGTAATGTTGATTGTAAGATTCAAGTTTTCCCAACACATAATGAATAGAATCTTTGCTAAAAATCTTTTTATGAAAAGGCTTTGGGTGGAAAATAATCATTTCAAGCGGTTGGTTAAAATCACTCATTGTGGCATCAATACTTAAACGCGCGTTTTTGCCAAAACCAAGCATTTTCAAATCGTGTATGCATACTTTAATAAGGACATTACTATGAAGAATAAGTGTAGGAGTAAGTGTAGTATCAGTATAAGACTTGGGTGCGTGGGTAATGATAAGGGAAAGGAGATTATCAATTTTGAGCTTTTTTAAGCGTGATTGGTTTGTCTTATCAAGATATTGGATAAAGGAGCTAAAATCATACATAAATGAATTTAAGAACTAATAAATTGTGCCATATCTAGCACACGATTAGCATATCCCCATTCATTATCGCACCACGCTATAATGCGCGCCATATTTCCATTGACAATATAGCTTAAATCTGGCGCAAACACTACGCTATGAGGGTTTCCGATAAAATCACTACTTACACCTTGTTTTAAATCAATACCAATAATATTTTTCATAGTAGTTTTGCTCGCATTGATAATTGATTCATTAAGTTTTGTGGTGTTCGTTGGGTGCGAAAGAATAAAAGTTATGTCAAGGAGCAGGACATTTGAAACCGGCACGCGCACACTATGCCCACCTAGTTTTCCCTCAAGTTCAGGTAGCACACGAGTGAGTGCGTCTATCGCGCCTGTATGCGTAGGAATGATATTTTGAGCTGCAGCCCTTGAGCGGCGTTTGTTGTGTGGATACACACTATCAAGTAGCGATTGCTCATTTGTATAGCTGTGCATAATGCAAAAACTTGCCATTTCAATCCCAAAGCATTCATTTATAATTTTACAAAGTGGTGCTAGCGCATTAGCTGTGCAAGAAGCATTGGAAATAATAGGCTGTGAGCTATAAAGTGTATGATTGGCACCGAGTGCAAAAGTGGGCATATTATCGCTTGGCGTGGCAGATAAAATCACCTTTTTTACGCCTTTTTGACAATGATGTGTAAGCTGCTTAGAATCTAAAAATTGCCCACTTGATTCAATGACAATATCAGCCCCAACTGCAGCAAAATCAAGTTCATCGGGGTGAGTGTGATTAAAGGTGCGAATGGGTGGATAGGTGCTTTGATTGTTTGTAAGTGTCAGCGTATGGGCACTATGTGAGACTTCAAAAGGCAATGTGCCGTGCGTGGTGTCGTATTCAAGGAGATAGCTTAGAATCTCCCATTCATTAATATCATTAATGGCAATAATGTTGATATGTTCTTTGTATTTTTGCTGCAATGCCGCACGCATAATACTTCTACCAATGCGTCCAAAGCCATTAATGGCAATATTTATCATAGTATCCCTTGAGAATTAAGAATAAAAGTGCGAAATGCGATTGTAGCATATTTGCTATAATAGTTATATTTTTGATGTGTAGGGATAATGAAAATGGATATTTTTCGTGTAGCAATTACGGGAGCAAGTAGCGGTATAGGCAGAGCATTAGCAATGTGTTTTTCAAACCAAGCCACTCATTTGTATCTTGCAGGGCGCAATATTGAGCGCTTAGAGGAAAGTAAAACGCATATTTTAGCGCTAAATCCTCAAGTGCAAATAGAAATTGCTTCTTTTGATATAAGCGATGAAAAAGCGTGCAAACTTTGGTGTGAAGAAATATTTGCCTCTAGGCTTGATGTGCTTATTCTAAATGCGGGAGTTGCGATGGGTGCAAAAGAGAGCATACAAAAGCATTTTGAAATTTGCCATACAAATGCTATGGGTGTAGCGTATATGGCATTTTATGCACTTAAAGCATTTTATAAGCAAAAATTAAAAGACAAAAAGAAAGGACAAATGGTGCTTGTAAGCTCTATTGCTGCACTTCTTGCATTGCCAAATGCGCCAAGTTATAGTGCCTCAAAGAGTTTTGTTAAAAGTTTGGGAGAGAGTTTGAGCGTGGCACAAAAAGAGGTATGTATTACAACTATTTGTCCGGGTTTTATCAAAACGCCGCTGACAGATTATATTCACCCCTCTATTCCACAAATGAGCGTTGAGAAAGCAGCTAAAAAGATGTATATTGCGATTAAAAAAGGCAAAAGATTCTATGCGTTTCCATATTCCTTGGTATATGCGGCAAGATTCTATAATATCTTGCCGCTTTGGCTCAAGCGCATACTTGTAAATCTCATAAGTTTTATGGGGAGACTATAAGCATTAATCTCCCAAAGATTCTTTAGTTTTATCTGCGCGTGATTTGGTATTATGATAGAGCATATATGTTGCTGTTTCTAACATATCTGTATTGATTTTTCTAAGCTTTTCTGAAAGATGAGATTCTTTCTCTCCTGCGAGTTGCCAATGAGTAGAATCTTGATGTATAGAATCTTTGAGAGTGCGTTTATAAAGTACACCTCCTCCCGCCTGCTCGTATTCATTAGAATAGCAATACTCATTGCTTATCAGTAAAGGTGGTCTATTCCAGCGGCGGATAAAAGTAAAACGCCCTTCGCCAAAGCTTTTATCTAGTAAATCTCTACCCATAGTTGTATTATGAACTTTGATTCCAGCTAAACCAGCTGCTGTTGGGAATATATCAATGTGCCCTCCGGCTTGGGGCATTATTTTGCCTTGAGGGAAGAATTTTGGAGCGTGGATAATAAGAGGCACTTGAAATTCGTGCAAAAGCAAGCTTGAATAAGTTTTATCAACCGAAGGTGAAATCTGCGACATTCCGTGGTCGCCTGTGATAATAAAGATTGTATTATCATAATATGATGATTTTTTTGCGCTCTCAAAAAACTTTTTGAGCGCATAATCACAATATTTCATAGAAAGATATTCATCTGCTCTATTTTCAAAACCATATTTTTTTAAATATTGCTCATCAGGTATAGTGTAATCAAAATCAGGTATGTCTTTAGGAACGGTGAAAGGTCCGTGAAAACTTGCAAGTTGAATGAGGCTTATAAAAGGAGACTTTTGTTCTTCAAGGAGGGTGTTAGATTCTTGCAAAAGGTTTTCGTCTGAAATCCCCCATACATCCATTCTAGGAGATTTCCAATATCCCTCCTCGTATATTTTAAGCCCAGAAACATTATTTGCCAAGACTCCGCGTATATTTGCCCAATTTGCATTGCCACCGAGCATATAAAGCTTATCGTATCCTTCAAAGTCATTCCACACAATATGTTGGTCCATTGTATAAGGGTCGCGAGAACTTGTTTTAAAATATTCATTTACATCGGGTATGCCTGTGATAATAGAAAACATTGCTCTTGCAGTGGTGCGGGCTGAAGCGTAGTAATTAGGAAAATACAGCGATTCTTTGGCGAGTTGAGCAAGAAAGCGTGTTGTGTCTAGTTCATCAAACATAAGCGAACTTTTATGTGTACTCATAGATTCAATAACTATGATGACAATATTTGGTTTAGCCCCCCCCCCAGTAGCCTTTGAAAAGCGATCATAACTCATAGAATCTACATTAGGATTTTGCACACCTAAGTATTCTACGGCGGTAGGATAAGCTTCTTTGGCTTGTTTTGTATTGTCTGTGTAGGAATTTTTTGGACGCGTATCTGCAAGATTCTGAATAGGATTAAGCCCTAGTGCAGTAATTTGATTATGTCCAGAGAAGAACGCCTCGCTCCATCGCAATGGATAGTAGATGATGCCATATTGCCCATAAATTAAGATAACAACTACAAGTAAAGTGGCTATCCCTGATGTTATTTTGCTTGAAATAGTATTTGTGCCATAAGCCCACTTGTTTAAAATCATTTTGCTTCCAAATGTAAGTAGAGAGACAATAACGCCAAGAAGCACTAAAAGTTTTATAACCGGATATGTTTGCCAAATCATTCCTAAAGATTCTTTGGTGTCCTCTAGTAATCCAATGGCTGCAAAATTCAGTCGTGATTGTAAATACGCATAGTGAGCAAAATCAACGATATAAATAAGAATATACAAAATAAATACAATCGCATAAAATGCCACCAAAAATGGACGCACTTTATGAAAAGATTTTGATATAAAAGGTGCAAAAAGGCATATAAGCAGAGGAAGAGACATAAATGCAGCTATACGCCCATCAAAGCGAATGCCAATATAAAAAGCCTTTCCTAATTCAGTCCAAGAAAAGTCAGCAAGATTCTCCCATTGCCACAATAAAAAGCCAACGCGCATAAGAATAGCTGTGAGCCATAAAAATAAAAGAAACTTTAAATATATTCGTGTATTGTTGGTAATCATCAGGTGTGCCCCTTTAAGAGTTGGATTCAAAAAGTGTTCAAAAGGCATTATTATATATTGGATTATTTAACTTGGTTTCTAAAAAAGATTCTATAAAAGTTTTCTATCACTCTATTTTAAGGAAAAGCAAAAAGGAATTGGCACTATGGGTGGAACACTATAAAAGCGCGTTAAATGCACTTCTAATATTTTCTATGGAGTGCGGTTCAATCAGGCGCTCTCCTACCTCTCGCCCATCTTTATAAAAAATGAGTGTGGGAATTTTACGAATATTGAGTTCGTCCTTAAGATGAACTTGTGTATCAAAGCTGATTTTAAAAATATGAATTTTCCCTGCAAATTCTTGTGCTAAAGTCTCAAGCATAGGCTCAATATGCCGACAATCTGGACACCACGGCGCACTAAAATCTACCACCACACAACCTTGTTGAATCACTTCATAAAAACGTTTGCTATCAATACTTTCTATCATAATGCCTCCTAAAACATAATATATACCAACCCATAAGTGCCAAACATAAGGATAATAAATAAAACTAATGCAAGAGCAAATGTTTTCGCTCCAAAAGAAATAAATTTTTGCCAATCAATTTGCAAACCAAGTGCTACCATTGCAAAAACAAGGCAAATTTTAGAGGTAAATTGCGTGGATTCTATCACTGCGGGTGGAAAATCAATAAAAGAATGAAGCATAATCACGCCTAAGAATCCAAAGGCAAAATAAGGGATATACAACGCATTTTGTTTTGCGTGAGAGCTGTCATTTGAGGTATTTATATCATTTTGAACGCGCTTTTGATTGAGTTTAAAAATAATGTAAGAAACAATAAGTAAAAGTGGCACAAGCAATACAACACGCGTCATTTTAACGATAATGGCGACATTTTGCGATTCTGGAGAGATAGCTGCTGCCCCTACAACATTTGCTACTTCGTGCAAACTTGCACCGATGAAAATACCCCACTGATAGTCATTTAATGGAAGTATGTTGGCATAATATATGACAGGCAAGAGTATCATACCAATAAGTCCAAAGATGACGATAAAACCAAGTGCGACAGAGCTTTTGCTAGGGTGAGTTTTGAGAGTAGATTCTAAGGCAAGGATTGCTGCTGCTCCACATACTGCACTTCCAATGCCTACAAGCAAGCTGATTTCATTATCAAGTTTGAGCGCTCTGCCAATAAAAATTGCTGCGATGAATACTCCGGCGACAACTAATAAAGAAATCAAGAATCCATTAAGTCCAAGCGTGGCAATTTCACCAAGTGTGATGTATGAACCATAGAGGATAATGCCAAGACGCAAAAGCTTCTTTGCGCCAAAGGTAATCCCTGCTTGCATATCATAATGTTGATTGAGTTTGGGATAAAATGGAGAGAATGCAGCCCCGAGCAAAATGCCAATAATAAGTGGAGAAAGAAAAGGTGTAAGGGTAGCAGAAATAAGGAGTGAAAGCACACTAAAAAAAGCAAGAAATACTATACCATAAATAAAACCCTGAAAGCGATAAGCCATTATATATCCTTTAAAAAATAAATGTTTGTTCTATTTTATGATGTATAAATAAATAATAGATACTAAGGGGTGTGCTGAATGGTGGCTCGAGGCGGAATCGAACCACCGACACGGAGATTTTCAGTCTCCTGCTCTACCGACTGAGCTATCGAGCCACAAAAAGAAATGCGGATTATACCTCAATGCGTTTAAAACTTGGCTTAAAATAAAATTAGCTTGATATTATCCTATAAAAGTGCCTTGTGGAGTTAGACAATCGGGCTAGAATCTAACTCCAAAATTCTAGCCCCATAAAAATTTATTGCACACATAAGCCACAAGCACAAGTGAGTGTAAGCGGCGTGTGTTAAGCTATTTCCATAGAGTCTTAATATGCAACTCTATTTTATCGCTATTCATCTTTGATCCTTGCATACCAAAATCTTTAATGTTGAGTTCCCCTTTGAGCTCAAGTGTTGTGTTTGATTCTATAACAAGCAAGGAATCAAACACAAGCGGCAAAGTTACGCCGTGCAAAGTGAGATTTCCATAGACTTTACCCCTTGCTTTATTGCTCTGTGCTCCCTCAAGAACTTCGTATTTTGTCATCACAAAGCGACTTGTTGGGTAGGCTTTAGCGTCTAAGAAATCAGATTCTAATAAATGTGCGTCTCGTTTTTTGCTATCAGTAAAAACAGAAATTATTTTGACTTCACCACTTAAGGCTGTGATGTTGTGAGCAGCATCAAGGCTTAAATTGCCGCTAAAGTCTTTAAAAATCCCATCAACTGATATAAAGCCAAATTTTGTTGCCTTAAAGCCAATATGAGAATCCTCGCTTAAGCTTAAATTACCTTGAGGTGCGCCATAAGCCTGTATTATTATAAGTAATAGCCCGCATAAGAATCTCACTAAAATTCCTTGTGTCCTTTGTTGTGCTGTTTGTCCCATTATTATCCTTTCAGTTTTTGTTTTTTGTGCTCAAGTCCTATGATTGCCTTATACAATATCCTATGAAGCTCTTGCATTTCTTCTTCGCTTATATATTCTAAGAGTAAGTCATTATGCACCTCCTTCATTATTTGGTATGTTTTTTGGGCGTATTCCTTGCCACTAGGTGTAAGGGTGATAAGATTCTCGCGCCTATTTGCTGGGTTTTGTTTGCGCTCCACTAAGCCTTTGGATTCTAAATCATCAATATACATACGCACATAATTTTTATCACTTGAGGCAAAATTGCACAAACTGATTTGAGAGTGTGGATTTTGTGAGCATACCCATAGAATCCCTGCTTGTTTGTGGTGTATGATACCAAGCGGGGCTACGCGTCTATCAAATTCTGCAGAGAGATTCTCCCTAAGATGTGTAGCAAGAAAGCCAATATTTTTGTAAATATCGCAAGATTGCTTATTTTCATTTTGTCTTTTATTTTTCATTATTTCTCCTTAAATTATACTTTTTAAATATAGTAATTAAAAAGTATAATACTTAAAAATGATAATAAAATCAAGTCAAAGCCAAAAATTGATCAAATTGCACCAAAGACAAATGACAATAAAACTACACAAATTCATTGATAATTTGTGTATAATCCCAGCTATGAATAAACAAGTCAGTATGAATTTTACCAAAGTGAATGTATGGCATTTAGGCGTTGCAATAGGCGTTTTTTGCCTTATTATTGGTATGTTAAGAATCTTTGGCTGGAGCGAGCCGGAGGCATATCCACAGATTCAAAAGGATATTTTCTTAGCCATCAATTCGCTTTGGTCTAATGTCCCATCTCTCGCACACAATCTTACCCAACTCGGTGATGCGAGTATAGCATTCGCACTCTTGCTAGGCTTCTTCATCGCACCTAAGCTTTGGGAAGCACTCATCGCAAGCTCCTTGCTTTCTCTTGTGCTTTCTACATTATTTAAGACAATCTATGCAATGCCGCGTCCAGCACGTGCCTTTGAGAATACTTTTCATATCATTGGTGAGCGACTCGCAGGCACAAATAGCCTACCATCAGGGCATTCTATTACTATATTCACGATACTTTCTGTGATACTTTTTGCTTTTATGCCAAGCACTCTCAAATGGCGTTTGCCTTTTATCATAGGTATCACTCTCTTAGGTGTATTTGTGGGGCTTTCACGCGTGGGTGTAGGAGCACACTATCCGCTAGATGTCATTGTTGGTGCGTCCCTTGGGTATGTGTGTGGAGTCTTTGGTGTGCTTGTGGCTAGTAAGACGCGTATTTTTGCTTGGCTAGATTCACATTTTGGTTTGCTTATTTTTGCTACTTTGGGCGCAGTTGCTGTGGTGATTGCGATTCAAAATATCAGCAAGTATAATCTTGCGGTATTTTATCTTGCACTTATTTGTGCGTCAGGCTGCTTATTTATGATTCTACATAAATATTTTACTAGCACTCAAAGATTGGATTTACAATGCACCCCCCCCCCCCCAAGCCAATCTATCGTCTTTATTTTCGTCATCTCCGCACTTCAAGTAGTATTTTTCCATTTTCCTTTTTTAGGATTCGTGTGGGCAAATCTTGCTTTAGATTCGCTCAATGCAATTGTGCTATTTGTCTCACTCGTGCTATTTTTGTTCGCACTTACTACACTTATGCCACTCTTATTAGCACTCATCTCTTTCAAGCTTACCAAAATATGGTTCGCAATTATCTCAATCACAAACGCCATAGCGGTGTATTTCGTCTCTGTATATGGAGTGTTTTTGGATAAAACGATGATGGGCAATCTCTTTAACACAAACCCAGCAGAAGCAGGAGAATTTCTATCTTTAAAAATGGCACTATATATAGTTATACTAGGTCTTCTCCCAGCGTGCTTTCTACTCTTTGAAAAGGTGGCAATACCTACACGCAAATCACTTGCTAAGAGCTTAGGCTTGATATTTTTCGCGCTTATTGTGCTTACTGGAATTAATTTTCAGAATCTATTGTGGTTTGATAAATACTCTAAACAACTTGGCGCGCTTATTATGCCTTGGTCATATATAGGTAACTCAGTGCGGTATTTTCAAGGGGAGTTAGCAAAAAACAAAAAAGAGATTCCACTCCCTGATGCGCGCATTACAAATGACAAAAAATCCGTAGTCGTGCTAGTGATTGGTGAATCTGCACGTGCAAAAAACTTCTCATTTTATGGTTACTCACGCAATACCAATCCCCTCCTTTTAGAAGTGTCAGGGCTGCGACATTTTTATGCAAAATCAAGCACGACATATACGAGTGCATCTGTGAAAAATATGCTTTCATACAAGGATAGCACGAATCTGTATGAGATATTGCCAAACTATCTTGCACGCACTGGAGTAGATGTGATGTGGCGTTCGACAAATTGGGGTGAGCCCCCACTTCACCTACCGAGTGAAAATATTATGCGATATTCGCAACTTGCAGAGAAATATATTCATCTTGATGATAACTATGAGTCTGCACTTGTGGCGGGACTAATTGAAGACATTGAGTTAGCAAAATCGCCTAAAGTGCTTATTGTCATTCATACAAGCACGAGCCACGGACCAACATATTATAAGAAATACCCTCCTCAATTTGAAGTCTTTAAGCCTGTGTGCAAAAGTGTCGAACCAAAGGGGTGCTTACAGAGTGAAATTATCAATGCGTATGATAATACAATCCTCTATACTGATTTCTTATTGCACTCGGTCATTAGTCAGTTAAGCAAACTTGATAAATACGACAGCACAATGATTTATGTAAGCGATCACGGCGAGAGCTTGGGTGAAAATGGTGTATATATGCACGGGATACCATTAGCATTTGCACCAAAGGAGCAATATGAAATACCATTTTTTGTGTGGAGTTCTAATGCGAGTAGGATTAAAGATTTGAATGAAGCAACACACTTTCATATTTTTCATAGTGTTTTGACATTTTTAGATGTGGAGAGCGAAGTGCTTGATGAAAAGATGAGCATATTTACTCAGCAAAAATAGCAAATGACTAGCGTTTGTATAATGTTTGCATTTTTGGTAAATATAAAATCAACAATGCGCAATAATACTTTGTTGATATTTTTCATTATTATGTGTATTGTCTCTTGACAAATACTAGGTATCAGGTTTTATAATTACATTTTTAATTTGAGTTATTTAAGGAGTATTTATGCTTTTAAAAGAGAATTTGACACAAGCACAAAATGGGCAGAGAATCACCGCCAAAGGCTATGCAGTAGAACATAAAAGCGATACATTTAAGCCCTTTAGCTTTTCGCGCCACGCTTTGGGGGAAAATGATATTTTGATTGAGATTCTCTATGCCGGAATCTGCCACAGCGACATTCATAGTGCGCGTGAAGAATGGCATAAGGGCATTTTCCCAATGGTGCCCGGACACGAAATTGCAGGGCGTGTAGTCGCAGTGGGAAGCAGAGTTAGCAAATTTAAAGTGGGTGATTATGCAGGAGTAGGCTGTATGGTTAATTCTTGCGGTGAGTGTGAAGCGTGTAAAAGAAGTCAAGAGCAATTTTGCGAAAATGGCAAATGCGTCTTTACCTATGATTGCAAGGATTGTTTCCACGATAATGAACCCACCTATGGCGGATATTCAAATAATATCGTAGTGAGCGAAAAATTCGCAGTCAATGTCCCACAAGATGCACCTTTAGAAAAGGTTGCCCCTTTACTTTGTGCGGGAATCACGACTTATTCGCCGATTAAATTTAGTAAGGTTAAAGCAGGTGATAAAGTCGCTGTGGCTGGATTTGGTGGGCTTGGCGTAATGGCACTCAAATATGCAATCAAAATGGGCGCAGAAGTCAGCGTGTTTGCGCGCAATAAAAACAAAGAAAAAGAAGCACTAGCACTTGGTGCAAAGGCACTTTATACCGATACAAAGGGTGTGGAAGAGAGATTTGATTTTATCATTTCTACGATTCCAACAAGCTATGATGTAAATGCCTATGCGGAATTATTGAAATTTGGTGGAGAAATGGCGATTGTGGGCTTACCTCCAGCCAATGAGAATCTAAGCATTGATTTAACGCGCCTTGTGTTTGCAGCGGGCAAAAAAGTCTATGGCTCACTCATTGGCGGAATGAAAGAGACACAAGAAATGCTTGATTTTTCACTCAAGCACAAAATCTATCCCGAAACAGAGATTATTTCTATTGAACAAATCAATGAGGCGTATGAGAATCTCACAAGCGGCAAGGCAAAATTCCGCTATGTGATTGATATGAGTAGCCTCAAGGTTTAGCGTCAATGTTTGCAATCTAGGAGAGATTCTAAGAGTGCAAAGCAAGTTGCGTGAAAATCTCTCCTCTTTGTTTATAAGAGCTAAATTGATCTAAGCTTGCCGCAGCAGGAGAGAGAAGCACAACATCTTTGGCGTTTGTATCGCGCTTTTTATGTATGCAATCCATAGCCTTGTATATATCTTGGCAGGGCGTAATGGCGATATTGTATTTTTTGGCAAAGGCACACAAACGCTCTTCATTTGCTCCAATGCTTATAATTTCAATATCCTTATCTTTTATAAACTCAAAAAGGGGCGTGAGATTCGCCCCTTTGTCATCTCCACCAAGTATGACAATAATATGCGTATGTGTGTAGCGAGCGATAGCTTGAATTGTCGCATCAACATTTGTGCCTTTGCTATCATCAACCCATAAACGATTGAATCTATCATAAAATTCAGCGATTCTATGTGCTCCTATATGAAAAGTATTGAGGAGTCTCATATCATCGGCTTTAAAGGCGAATTTAGCAATGCTAAGGGCTATAATTGCATCAAGTAAAAATGGCTCTTTGAAAATAATATCTTGATGGGAAATGCTACATTTTTGGGCTAAATCCTGCGAGGATTCATAGAGAATGAGTGTGCCCTTAAAATCTTTTGCAAGGCTGTGGTGTGCAAATTCGCTCGGAATAATTGCATAAGTGTGGGAATCCATACGCTTTAATGGACTAAGCTTGTCCTCAATATAGTTTTCAAAGCTCCCGTGCCAACTGATATGATCTTCTTTCACCGGCAATAAAGCATAGATTCTAGGAGAGGCATTGTGCGTATAATGCAAGGTAAAAGAGCTTGTTTCAAGCACCCATACTTTTGGATTGTTTGTATAAAGCGTGGCGAGAGGTGTGCCAATATTACCTCCACTTTGGGCATTAAATGGCTCAAGCAAAAGCGTTGTCATTTCTGTGGTGGTGGTTTTGCCATTTGTGCCGCTAATCCATATTATAAAGGGCATATCTTTTTTATGAGTATTCATATCATTGTGCAAAAGCTCATAAAAATAGTCATATTCACTGATAAGGTGTTGGGCTTTGCGCACTAATGAATGCGATGGGGGAATACCCGGACTAAGAATCTCCCTATCGCTTTGCTCTGGGATAAAATCCTTTGGTGGCAGCAAAGTATTGCCAAAATCATCATTATGACTTTGAGTGAATTTGTCATCATAGATATAGAGGTTGTGTCCCTGTTGATTAAGAAAACTTACAAGCGGCGTTGTTGTAACGCCATATCCAAAGATACTTATACGCATAGACTTTCCTTAGCGAATCTTAAGGCTTAAGAGGGCGATGATATTTGCCAAAATGGCAATAATCCAAAAGCGGACAATGATTTTATTTTCTGCCCAGCCTTTTACTTCAAAGTGATGATGAATAGGCGCCATAGCAAAGATACGCTTTTTGCGGTATTTATAGCTACCTACTTGCAAAATCACAGAGAGGGCTTCAATCACAAAGATAATGCCAATGAGCAATAAAAGAATCTCATTGTTTGAGACAATAGCCATAAAGGCAATAAATGCTCCAAGTGCAAGAGAGCCACTATCACCCATAAAGACTTGTGCGGGGTGGCAGTTATACCATAAAAACCCAAAGAGTGCTCCAATGAGCGCCACAGAGAGAATCACTAGTTCCCCACTATCCGCGACTTTAGGGTAGAGTAGATAGCTAGCAAATCCAGCGTGTCCTGCAACATATACAAAGGCAGAGAGAGAAAAAAGTGCGCAAATGCTAGGCATTGTAGCAAGCCCATCAAGCCCATCGGTAATATTTACTGCATTGCTTGTAGCAAGAAATACAAGCACCCAAAATCCAAGTGCCAACACAGGAACATTCATTATCTTAAAAAAGCTCATATCAAAGAGTGGATATTTCATAAAAGGAATGTAAAACTGCGTATCGTGTCCGATATAAATAAGAGCGTAAGTAATGATGACAGAGATAACAAAAAGCAGAAAAAATTTCATTTTTGCACTCATACCGGCATTATTTTTAGCAGAAATTTTCATATAATCATCTCTTGCGCCAATAAGGGCAAAACAAAGGATGCAAAATAAACCAAGCAATACATAGGGATTGAGGAGATTCCCGCAGAGCAAAGAGGCAAAAATCATACTTGATATAAAAACAATGCCTCCCATAGTGGGAGTATTTTTTTTGCCTTCGTGTGCCGCAACATAGGTAGATATAGGTTGATTAGCTTTTTTAGCTTTTGCCCATTTGATAAAATAAGGCATAAAAAATACATTTAAACCAAAAGCAACAAAAAATGCTACCCCTGCACGAAAGGTTATATAGGAAAAAATATTAACTCCATAGTGTTGATAAAACCAATACAGCATATAATTCCTTTTGCCCTTAACTTTTAAGGGAGTTAATTTAGTTAATGAAAGGTTTTGGATTTTAGCTACAATTAGTTAATACTAAAGATTATCAAGGAGTATTTATGAAAACAATTCTTGTGATTACTGATGGCATAGGATACAGCGATAAGACGGATTATAATGCCTTTTATCACGCCAAAAAGCCTACTTATGATTATTTATTGAAAAATGTCCCTTATGGTATGATTGATACTTTTGGCTTAAGTGTGGGATTGCCTCAAGGGCAAATGGGCAATTCTGAAGTGGGACATATGTGTATTGGCTCTGGGCGGGTGTTGTATCAAGATTTGGTGAGAATCTCACGCGCTATTGAAAGTAATGAACTCAAAGATAATCCTGTTTTGATTGCAGCCACACAAAAAAGTGCAGTTGTGCATTTGTGTGGATTGCTAAGTGATGGCGGGGTGCATTCGCATATTACGCATTTAAAGACACTCATAGAGATTCTATGTGCTCAAGGCAAGAGAGTGTATTTGCATTTAATCACTGATGGGCGCGATGTTTTGCCTCAAAGTGCGCTCAATTATCTTGCCGATATAGAATCGCTCTGTAAGGATAATGTGAGCATAGCAAGTATATCTGGGCGTTTTTACGCGATGGATAGAGATAAAAGGTGGGAGAGAGTGCAAAAGGCGTATGAAAGCATAGCACTTGGGGCAAACCCCACAAATCTTTCGCCTAAAGAGTATATTCAATCTCAATATAATCAGGGAATCTTTGATGAATTTCTGATTCCTGCGAGTTTTGGAGGATTTAAAGGAATGAATGATAATGAAAGTTTTGTGTTTGTGAATTTTCGTTCTGATAGGGCGCGTGAAATTGTTGATTGTTTAGGGAATCCGCAATTCAAAGGGTTTGAGCGAAAAAAATATATCAAACTTCATATTGCTACAATGACAGAATATGATGCGACTTTTCCCTATCCTATTTTGTTTCCTAAGCAAAATGTGCAAAATACCCTCGCTGAAGTTATTTCCTCGCATCATTTGAGGCAGTTTCACACCGCTGAAACTGAAAAATATGCTCATATTACATTTTTTCTCAATGGCGGAAAAGAGGAGGCTTTTATTGGAGAGGAGCGAGTGCTTATCCCCTCTCCTAATGTGAAAACCTATGATTTGCAACCCCAAATGAGTGCTCCAGCTGTGGGTGATGCAGTGATAAAAGCCATAGAAGATGGATATGATTTTATAGTGGTGAATTTTGCAAATGGTGATATGGTAGGGCATACAGGGAATTTTGAAGCAGCGATTAAAGCGGTAGAGGCGGTTGATAAAGAACTGGGCAGAATTGTAGAATCTGCTCAAAAACATCATTATGCACTTTTTATTACAAGCGATCACGGAAATTGTGAGGAAATGAAAGATGAAAAGGGCAATACGCTCACAAATCATACTATCGGGCAAGTGTGGTGCTTTGGTATGATTGAGGGTGTGAGCAAAATCGCCAATGGAGGATTAAATAATATCGCTCCGAGTGTGCTTAAAGCAATGAATTTGCCAATTCCCTCTGAAATGGATAAGCCATTATTTTAGTCTTGCAACGAATCCAAGCTAAAAAGAAAGGCACAAAAACTTTTGTGCTAAATGCTCAAATACACCGCAAGTATGGTGATAATAAATCCTGCCCCTAAAACACCAAAGGCTACCTTGCGTTTGCCTTTGCAAAATGAAGTAATAATCAAGCCAGAAAGATAAAAAAGTAGCATTGAGATACCAAAGCCAATGGCAATCATATCAAAAAAAGAGAATTTGAATCCACCCAGCTCCCATTTGTTCCCGCTGCTTTTGTGCATAAGCATTAAGATTCCATATAAACCCCTATCTATGGTGCGTAAAATTGGTTGTTCATTTTTATCTTTAGTCAATGTTACACCATATTTGATGTTACCCATAGTGATATTCCCTTTCATTACGCGTAAATTCGTATCTTTAGGGACTTTGAGTTGATGTTCTTGCAAGGTTTGAATGATAAAATCCCTCTCTTTTCCTTTTTGTGGCATAGAATCTAGCTTAATTTCTGTAATGCTCGCTCCTGAATTTTGACGAATTTCAAAGATATACAACACCCCAGTGAGCGCATAAATAAGTGCTGCAGGGAGGAAAAAGAGGCTCAAATATAAATGGATTTGCATCCATAATTTGCGATGAAGTTTCATTGAAAGTCCTTTCGTGCAAGATTTATTTTAGATTCTCAAATCGTATCTAAAGAATGTGAGATAAATGTGAAACATTAAAAATCAGCCCTAAAGCTTATCCAATAATTCCGAGAGGGTAAGATTCTCTGATACGCATTTTGCGCACTTTGGTTATTGTCGCTTGAATATTGCACATAATCCATAAAATAGACATCAAAGAGATTATTGACTGCCAAAGTAAGGGCGTAATGTTTGGCAAATTTATAAGTTGCGGCAATATCCACAAGCTGATAATCTTTATAATACTGCCCCACGATTTGACGCACATTTGTTCGCGCACTTGCTCCAGCATAAGGCGTGGGAGTTTTGTATTTGCCACTCCAGCGGATATACATATCAAAGTTGCCATATTGATATTTTGGCGTGATTGTGAAAGTATGGCGGGGGATAGAGTTAATTGCTTCTCCTTTGCCCGAGCCACTTAGAGCTTTTGTATAGGTGTAGCCATACCCTGCATCAAGTGAGAATCCACCAATGGGCTTTAATTTTGCATTTGCTTCTGCACCAGCTACAAGAGAGCTTTCTACATTGCGATAAGTGGTGCAAGTAGCATTATTACAAGTTTGATTGCCCGGAAGTGGAATGCCTTGTCCGCTAAGAGTTTCAATTTGGTTGTTAAAGTCTGTGTAATAGCCTGTGAGAATAAACATAGCACTTTGAGTATCCACAATCGTGCTAAGTTCGTAATTCCAACTTTGTTCAGGTTTAAGGTTTGGATTCCCATAAGTTTCTGTTGTGCCTCCACCACTAGCAGTTCCTGTGGTAACTATGCCATCAATAGTTTGCATAAGGGCAGGAATAAGCATACCATTTGCCACTCCAGCTTTGAAAGTGAGCCAGTCTGTGGGATTATAATTGATATAGAATCTAGGATTTGGCACGGTGGCAAATCTATCGCTATAATTATATCGCAAGCCTAAAGTTGTGCTGATTGCTTCGTTTATAAAATATTCTCCTTCAGCAAAGAGTGCAGCTTGATTTTGGTGCATATTTCTGTATTTGCTAGAGATTGTTCCTTGTAGGTTTTCAAATTGATAATATACACCACCATTAAAAATCAAGCTCCCTGCCTCACCAAAATCAAAGTCATTGGTATAAGTGCTTTGAAACACTGCTGTTTGAGCAGTGCGTTTATTTGCCCAATTAATATAATCTCCCCTGCTTGCACCTATGGGGAGTCTTCCATTAGCGCTATAACTTGCGTGTGGTGCGATAATATTATAGGTATGCTGTGCATAAGTGGAGAGTTTGCCCCAGTCATAGCTTCCATCGTGGCTTAGTATGGAATTTACCTTATAGAGCTCTTGCACAGAGGTAATGCTATTAGAAGAAGTATTCAAAGTTCCTAATCGCCCATTATAGACTTCAGAATCTAAGTAAATATAGTCTTTTGAAGTAGGTGTGTAGTTGAGCCGAAATCCTGCATTCCAATTTTGTGAGCCTGTGGAAGAGTGTGCGGCATAGGGATTGTTATTGCGAATCGCATAGCTTGGGAGTAAAAATGCATTTGCTTCATTGAATCTATATGAGCCACGCAAATTAAGAGAGAGTTTGTTCTTAACAAGTGGGGTGTTGAGATAAGCATTTAGCCCATAGGCATTGCCCCATTCATCGTTGGGCTCAAAAAGTTTAGTTTCTAATTGGATTCCGCTTTGGACTTTATTTGTATGTTTCTTAGTGATAATATTAATAACTCCTCCCATTGCATCAGAACCATAAATAGTTGAAGCTGGTCCTCGTATGACTTCAATGCGTTCAATCATACTTGCTGGAGGCATAAATGAGCTTTGATTTCCTAATCCATTTTGGATAAAGCCACGTGTGGTATTTTGCCTTTTGCCATCAATAAGTATAAGCGTGTAAGCAGAGCTAAGTCCGCGCATAGTAATGGTGTTTTGTCCTGTTTTATCTTGCTCTACATATACACCGGGCACATCTTGGACGGCATCGCCAATGTCCCGAATAGGACGTGTCATAATTTCCTCTTTAGAGATAATGGATATAGACGCTGGGGCTTCTTTAATATCCTGCTCATAACCACTTGCAGTTACGACAGAGCGCCCAAGATTAACTTTTTTTATCTTATCCCCCCCCCCCGCTAGAATCTTTAGATTCTATGCTAGATTCTTTAAGTTCAAGTGTATCAGCAATTAAGCCACTCAAGCTTATCAGTGCCATTAAAAGTAGATGTGTCAATGCTTTCATAGAAAATCCTTTTAGAGAACAAAATATATAAATAATAATAAGAATGATTTGTAAAAATATAATATTAATGATAATTAACTTAAATATCTATAAAAGTAAGGTTTTTATGTATTATGGAAAAATAGAATCTTCATATGAGATTCTATAAAGCTAAATATTTGATTCTTAGAAAAATAAAGAGATAATCAAAACACTAGAAGTTCGCGCTTAAGCTTATTGAGTGCGTCAATTTGGGCTTTAAGCTTTTCAATTTGTTCATCAATTTGTGCAAGCATAGTAAAGGTGAGATGTTCGGGCATATCCTGTGAGCCCCGTTTAATCATAATATAATCAATAAGTGAAATTTTGGCAATATTAAGCAAGATATTAATATCATCACGAATATCTTCTATATTTTTAAAAATCTCATCTATTTTTTCAAACATATTTTCTCCTTTAGCGGCTATTTAATCCCAGCAGCAATCAATGTATGTAAGTGTATAACACCTTGTATATGATTTTGCTTATCTGTGATGATAAGAAGTTGAATTTTATTTTCTTCCATTAGCTTAAGTGCGTCAAATGCAAGAATGTTGGGATTGTCGCAAGTTTTGGGGTTAGGCGTAGCGTAGTTGCTCACTGGTGCGTTTAAATTAAAATTATCCATCATCATTGCGCGGCGCAAATCACCATCGCTTAAAATACCCCACAATGTGTCATTTTGGGTAATAATAGCACTGCCCAATCGTTTTTGGCTCATTATGATAATAGCTTGAGAGAGAGGTATATCTGGCGAAATGAGTGGTAGATTTTCTGTCTGCATCAGGTCTTTTAGCTTTACAAAAAGCTGTTTGCCCAAAGCTCCACCGGGGTGAAATGAAGCAAAATCATCGGCTTTAAAATCGCGTCTCTTCATTAAGCATACAGCCAATACATCACCAATTGCCAAAGTGAGGGTAGTTGAGCTTGTGGGTGCGATATTAAGCGGACACGCTTCTTTTTCAACACTGATGTCTAAAAAATAATCCCCCATACGCGAAAGAGGAGAATGTATATCCTTGCTCATTGTAATGATAGGATTCCCTAGTCGCTTGATATGAGGGATAATATTGAGTAATTCCTCACTTTTGCCACTATAGCTAACAGCAAGGACAATATCATTTTTTTGTAACAATCCTAAATCGCCGTGCATTGCCTCTGTGGGGTGCATAAATACACTAGGAGTGCCTGTGCTAGAGAGTGTGGCAGATATTTTTGCGCCAATGAGCCCACTTTTGCCAACACCACATACAATGACCTTTCCTTGAGAATTGATAATACATTCTACAATAGATTCTAGCATAGTTCCATCTAGTCGCTCTCTTGCTTCAAGTAAGCTCGTAGATTCTATTTCAAGTACTTCTTTAGCGATTAATGTATAATCTAATTTCATCGTTTGGCTCACTATAATACATAAATCATTGGCACAATCGTAGGATATTTTTTGACTTTTTTGAAAATATGCCTTTTAAATACATTATGCACTTCATTTTCAAGATTCTTTGCATTAAAGCCCTCGGCTTTGAAATTTTTTACAAGGAACTCAAGTGTTTCATTCATTTCTTTCTCAAAGCCTTTGTCTTCTTTGTCCGCTACAAGCCCATAACTTGATATTTTAGTTTCTAATATTTTACGCTCTTTGCTTATGCGTGCAGAAATAATTACGATACCATCGTGTGCTAAGGCTTGGCGGTCGAGCACGACATCATTTTCAATTTGCCGATTGATTTGGTTATCAATGAAAGTTTTGCCATTTTTAACACTTCTTACTTTTTTGAGATAATTAGGATTCACTTCAATTTGGTCGCCATCTTCCATAAGATAAATATTTTTTTCTAATACCCCACAAGCGATGGCTGTTTGCTTATGCTTGGCGATATGATTATATTCGCCATGCACGGGAAGAAAGAATTTTGGTTTGATAAGGCGCAACATCAGCTTTTGCTCTTCTTGTGCAGCGTGTCCGCTTACGTGAATCTCACTAAAATCTTGGTATGCTATGTTTGCTCCTGCCTTCATTAGATAATTAAGCACGGCAGATACAGAGCCTTCATTGCCCGGAATAGCTTTAGCAGAGATGATA
This sequence comes from Helicobacter sp. MIT 21-1697, assembly GCF_026241255.1. Taxonomy (NCBI): domain Bacteria; kingdom Pseudomonadati; phylum Campylobacterota; class Epsilonproteobacteria; order Campylobacterales; family Helicobacteraceae; genus Helicobacter; species Helicobacter sp. MIT 21-1697. The sequence goes on from NZ_JAPHNC010000004.1 coordinate 40,175, forward strand.
ATCATATCACTTGGTTTGATTTTGATATGTCTATGTTCATCTGTCGCCATACGATAAAGCGCACTCATAGTTTCACCTTGAGAACCAGTAGTAACGATAAGCACCTCTTCGTCAGGATACTTTTCTACTTCGTGTGCTTCAATGAAAATATTTTGTGGCAAGTCAATATAGCCAAGTTCGCGTGCAATTTCAAGGTTTTTTTCCATAGAGCGTCCGATAACAGCGACTTTTCGGTTGTATTTTAGTCCATAATGGATTGCTTGATACACGCGATGAATATTTGATGAGAAAGTGCTCATAATCACGCGTCCTTGCGCTTGTTTAAAGAGTGCTTCAAAAGTTGGTCCCACACTTGCTTCACTTGGTGTTGTGCCACTACGATGAGAATTGGTTGAATCACTGAGCAAGAGCATTACTCCTTCTTCTCCATAATGTGCAAGGCGGTGCAAATCTGTGGGAAGATTATCAATAGGTGTATGGTCAATTTTAAAATCTCCTGTGTGAATAATGACTCCTGCATCTGTACGAATAGCAAGTGCAGAGGCATCAATTACAGAATGTGTGATATTAATCCATTCTACTTCAAATGCTCCAATTTTAATGGGCTTGCGTTTTTCAACAATTTTAAAGAATGAGCGGTATTTTTTTAATCCGTGTTCATCAAATTTGCTTCCTATCATACCAAGTGGTAGAGGTGTCCCATAAATAGGGAATTGTAAAAGTTTGAATAAATAGGGCACTGCACCGATATGGTCTTCGTGCGCGTGGGTAATAACAATACCTGCAATTTTATCCTTAATTGCAAAGAGATAGCTAAAATCTGGCACAAGAATATCTACGCCGTGCATATCTTCATTGGGAAAACTCATACCCACATCAATGACAATTGCAGAATCTGATGTTTCAATGATGGTAATATTGCCTCCAATTTCACCTAGCCCACCAAGTGGCGTAATGCGTACACTTGCTTTTGTGTTGAGGTTAAGTTTATTGTGGGGATTAAGGCTCTGCCTTTGGATTCGTGTGTTTGCTTCCACACCTCGTTTAAGGTCTTTGTGTAATCCAAGATTATCTTTTTCATTTACATCTTTTACTTCTCGGATACCATTTTTGCTCTCATCGGAATTAGGTTTGTTTTGATGAGTGGCTTGTGGATTCTTTCCTTGCCATCGGCGTTTTTCAAAGGGCTTTTGATTATCATAATGGGTTTTTGATGTGTGTTCATTATGATTTTTTTCTGCTGCGTGTGGTTTTGGCTTATAGCGATTTTCTCTGCGCGTGTCTTTTTGATGAGTTTTAGAAGCGTGAGAGAAATGTTCATTTGCATTTTGAGAATCGTGAGTAGATATATCAGCAAGCATATCATTGGCTTGCTCTTCAGGCGTCTTTTTTTTAAATCTGTCCGTAAATGATTTAAATTTGCTGACTTGGTCGTTTTGTTGTTCTTGTGAGCGTTTGTTTTCCATTGTCATTCCTTTTTTTTAAAAATTGTAAAATGTGGTGAAAACTTTCTGTCTTTACTTCGTGAGCTCGTGCATTGTATTTGATATTTGCTTTTACAAAAACTTCTTCAAGGAGTTGTTTTTCAAAAACTTGCGAGAGATTTTTGAAAAGCGTTTTGCGTGGAGCATAAAAGGCAATTTTTAAAAAATATTCTAAATCACAGAGGAAAGAGTCCTCAATTTGGTTTGGTTGGGAGTGTTTATGTATCACAAAAACAGATGAGGTTACTTTAGGCATAGGAGAAAAAGCTTCTTTTGGCACATCAAAAAGCATTTTTGCTTCACCGAAACTTTCAACTAAAACGCTCAAAGCACAAAATTCTTTTTGTCCAGTGGTAGCGCAAAATTTTTGTGCAACTTCCTTTTGTGTCATCACAATAAAGGCACGACAGAATCTATCACGCAAAAGTCGCAATATAATATGTGTCGCAATATAGTAAGGAAGATTAGAGACAACCTTATATTCGTGAGTGTGTAACCAAGCTTGTTGTGAAGGGAGATTTAAAATATCTTCATATATGATATTTAATCGCCCACTCTGGATTTGGTTAGAAAATTTTTTGTTAAGTAAAGAACATAAGTCTAAATCGACTTCATAGGCTATCAAGGATTCTATTTTTAATAGCTCTTGTGTCAAATCACCCAAGCCAACCCCGATTTCTACACATTGAATAGGAAGTGCGGGAATGGATTGGATAATTTTATGCAAAAAGTGGGAATCTTGCAAGAAGTTCTGCCCGAAACGTTTTTTGCTCCGATATTCTCCCACTTCTTTACCTTATATTTTGGTTCATATTATAACCAAAATATGCAAATATTTTGTTTTATAAGGAGTATTTAGCTATGATGTATATAAAATCTACAATATTTTACACAATAGATAAGATTCTTAAGAGAAATCTCAAAATACAAGTAAATTATAGAATCAAGAACAAAAAGGAGCAAGAATGAGCCTTGCTAAAAGAATTATTCCGTGCCTTGATATTAATGGTGGGCGTGTGGTAAAGGGGGTAAATTTTGTTGGATTGCAAGATGCGGGCGACCCGGTAGAAATTGCTCGGCGCTATAATGATGAAGGTGCTGATGAGATTGTCCTTCTTGATATTGCCGCAAGCTATGAGCAACGTGGCACAATGATAGAGGTTGTAAAAAATATAGCAAAAGAAGTTTTTATTCCTTTTAGTGTAGGTGGAGGTATAAGCTCATTGGAGGATATGTCTGCGTTATTGAACGCAGGTTGTGATAAAATTAGTATTAATAGTGCAGCAATTAGGAATCCACAGCTTATTGATGAGGGCGCAAAGCGATTTGGCTCACAATGTATCGTGGTGGCGATTGATGCAAAAAAAATATCTCAAGATTCTTGGAATGTTTATAGTAATGGTGGGCGCGTGGATAGCGGTAAGGATATGTTAGAGTGGATAAAGGAAGTGTGTGCAAGAGGTGCAGGAGAAATACTCCTTACGAGTATAGATGCTGATGGCACTAAGAATGGTTATGATAAAGAAATGATAGAATCTATACAATGTGTAAATGTGCCCATTATCGCAAGTGGTGGAGCTGGAAGTATGAAAGATTTTGCTGATGTATTTGAATATGGAGCTGATGCGGCTTTAGCGGCAAGTGTGTTTCATTATGAAGAAATTGAAATAAAAATGTTAAAGGCTTATTTACAAGATAAAGGCGTGTCTGTAAGGATTTAAAAAGATAAATAAAGAAATTGAATGTGAGGTTTTAAAATTTGACACATAAAATACAAAGCATTGAATACAAAATTTGTCGCGAGGAAAAAGAATGATTGTATGTGCTGGATATAATGAGAGTTTTTCTTTTGCAAAATCTATCGGTGTAGGTTTGGTGGAAAGTGCAATGGGTCTTTCTCAAATATGTGCAAGGGAATATGTGGATTGTGTTATTTTTATAGGAAGTGCGGGAGCATATGATAAAAGTATTAATATATTTGATATATATATATCCGATAGTGCTACGCAAGTAGAGCTTTCATTTTTACAGGATAAATCTTATACACCTCTTGATAATCGCATTGAAAGTGGAATGCTGAAAGATTTGGTTTCATATGAAACATTGAAACATAGACTATATTATAAGCAAGCTGTTATTAATAGCTCTAATTACATTACTACCGATGGACATTTAGCAATGCGTTTGGCTCAAGCGGGGATTTTACTTGAAAATATGGAGTTTTTTGCTTTAATGAGGGTGGCACAGCATTTTCAGATTCCTTGTGTGGGTATATTTTGTGTAAGTAATTATTGTCATAGTGGCGCACACGATGAATTTATGAATAATCATCAACAGGTGAAACAAAAACTCATTGAGCAACTCCCTTTGATTCAAGATATTTCTTATGTGCTTGGCAAAGATACGATACGGAATCTAAAAAATTAGGATAAGAGATTGATATGAGTGCAGATTTTCCACTTCGACCACAAAGCCTTTATGGCTACAAACTTAATGAGTTAAAATCCATTCTTTCTCCCTCATTTCGTGCAAAACAAATTTATCATTGGCTCTATCATCGCTATGAAAATGATGTGATGCGTATGGATAATATTTCAAAGACTATGCAAAATTATATACGCGAACATTTTATCCTCTCACAAATTTATCCTCTACGCATAGAGCACAGCATTGATGGAAGTAAAAAATATCTTTTTAAAACCTATGATGGGCATAGTTTTGAATCTGTGTTAATTCAAATGCGCGATAAAAAATTTGGAGAGCAAGGCGAAGTAATAGAGAGTGAAAAATGGACAATGTGTCTTTCAAGTCAAATTGGGTGTAAGGTAGGTTGTGCATTTTGTTTCACTACAAAAGGTGGATTTGTGCGAAATCTTCACGCAAGTGAAATAGTTGAGCAAGTTGTCATTATGAAAAAAGACAATCAAATAGCGCCTCATAAAAGAGTGAATATCGTTTATATGGGAATGGGTGAGCCGCTTGATAATATTGAAAATGTAACGCGTGCGATTGAGATTCTCTCCGAATCTGAAGGATTGAGTATCTCGGCTCGGCGACAAACAATTTCTACAAGTGGCATAGCACCTAAAATTAAGCAATTAGGAAAGCTTAATTTGGGTGTGCAGCTTGCTATTTCGCTCCACGCAGTAGATGATAAGCTACGTTCTCAACTTATACCTATGAATAAAGCCTATAATATATCTGATATTCTTACTGAAGTGAGAGCATTCCCCATAGATACGCGCAAAAAAGTAATGTTTGAATATCTTATGATTAAAGGTGTGAATGATGATTTAAAAAGTGCAAAAAAATTACTCTCTTTGCTCAATGGCATCAAAGCTAAAGTTAATTTAATTTTGTTTAATCCACACGAAGGAAGCACATTTGAACGTCCAAGAATGTGTGATGTTCAAGCATTTGCTGATTTTCTTATAAAGAGAGGATTGCTCTGCACTATACGAGAATCTAAGGGTATTGACATTAGTGCAGCGTGTGGGCAGCTACGCGAAAAGGTTAATGCTGAAAATGTTTCCTGTGAAACATTAATACAGAATCCAAGAAAGGAGAAGCATATACGATGAATCTTGATATGATTTTGGTAGTATTTTTGGCAGCAGTTGTCATCATTGGTGTCATTTCATTTTGGTATTTTGCGGATAATAAAAATGAGTGAAAGCATACATATACAAAAAAAGAAAAATATGCTTGTGCATATATGTTGTTCGGTGGATAGTCATTATTTTCTTAGCGAGATTCAAAAAATTTATCCTGATACAACGATGATAGGATATTTTTATAATCCAAATATTCACCCAAAAAGTGAATATGATTTACGACTTCTTGATGTGAGGCGAAGCTGTAAAATGCTAGGAGTAAGGCTTGTAGAAGAAGAATATGAAAGCCAAAAATGGTTTGAAAGTGTTAAAGGGCTTGAAGAAGCTCCTGAAAAAGGAGAGCGATGTGTGAAATGTTTTGATATGCGATTAGAAAAAACAGCACAAATGGCACATACAATGTCAATAGAATCTTTTACCTCAACCTTGCTTTCTAGTCCTCTTAAGGAGCAACAGATTCTTTTTGCACAAGGTGAGCAAATCGCACAGCATTATGGTTTGTATTTTATCAAAGTTGATGTGCGAAGCAATGGAGGCACACAAGCGCAAAGTCAATTGGCAAATAAGGACAGACTTTATAGACAAACATATTGTGGGTGTCAATTTGCCTTGAGTAAGCAAAGAGCATCTCAAGGGCAACTTCCTCTTGAGTTAATGAGTAATATTGGGAAGCAAATTTTACCAGCGAGCAATGAGCAACGCAAAGCAGTTTTTGATTTGCGTGATAAATGTGAAAAAGAGGGGAGAGAGTATGCGCTTTATAAGCAATCAAAAATTATTTGGCGCAATTTACGAAGTGTGTGTATTGATGAGGGCAAGGTAATAAGTTCGTATGTTATTACACATTCGCGTAGTAAAAATATGATAAAGACTTCAAATATTACTTATATCAAGCGTTCTGTATATGATAAGGATTATATATTTCAGTGTATTGAGGTAGGTTATGCAAAACGCGATGAAAGTGTATTTTTGAGCATAGATGATGTGAATATTTTATTGAAAACGCAGTATGCAAATGTGCAAGAAATGGTGTATAATGCACCTTATTATGAAGATGAAATAGCATTGCGCACAGCATTGTGTGGTGCAGATAGTATCAATCCTATCATTATCCTTGATACAAAAATTAAACATAATCTAAAACTTTTTATCAATGCACATTTTCAAGAAAGCAGTATTTTTGCTATCACTCCATATTAAAATTTTTTGGTAGAATATCACATTTGTTATAAGGAGTAAGAGAATGGACACAAATAAGATACAAGGAGATATGCCTATAATGAATGTAGAGAAAATTCGTCAAATTTTACCACATCGTTATCCAATGTTGCTTGTTGATAGAGTTATGGAACTTGTGCAAAATACAAATGATACACAGCCAAATGGATATATCAAAGCATATAAAAATGTAACAATTAACGAGGAGGTATTTTTGGGGCATTTTCCAAACAAGCCTATTTATCCGGGTGTAATGCAGATTGAGGGAATGGCGCAAGCTGGTGGTCTTTTAGCATTTGTAAGTATGTTTGGTGATGATGTTGCAGAGGCAAAAAATAAAATTGTATATTTTATGACGATAGATAATGTTAAATTTCGTGTTCCAGTAGTTCCGGGTGATAGACTTGTATATGAACTTAAAGTTTTAAAACATAAGGGAAATATATGGCAACTTGGGGCAAATGCTTTTGTTGAAGATAAGCTTGTAAGTGAAGCTGAACTCAAAGCTATGATTACTGAAGCTAAAGAATCTTAAGGAATGTATATGATAGGAAAAACAAGTATTGTAAAAGAAGGTGCAAAAATAGGAAAAAATGTCCAAATTGGCGAATTTTGCATTATTGATGAGCATACTATCATTGGCGATGAATGTATTATAGGTAATTATGTCCATATAAGTGGTTACACAACTCTAGGTAAGCGCAACAAGGTTTTTAATAATGCTGCTGTTGGTGTGCCACCGCAAGATTTAAAATATGCAGGAGAGAAGACAGAGCTTATCATTGGAGATGATAATTTGATTCGCGAATTTACTACCCTTAATCCCGGCACAGCAGGAGGAAGAGGGAAAACAATAATAGGCGATAGAAATTTGTTTATGGCTTATGTCCATATAGCACACGATTGTATCGTAGGCAGTGATTGCATTCTTGCAAATAATGCCACACTTGGTGGGCACGTGGAGCTTGGTGATTATGTCAATATTGGTGGCTTAACGCCTGTGCATCAATTTGTTAAAATAGGGAATGGTTGTATGATAGCAGGTGGCTCTGTTTTAACGCAAGATATACCTCCTTATTGCCTTGTAGAAGGTAATAGAGCATATATTAGAGGCTTAAATAAACACAGAATGCGCAAACTTTTTTCTCGTGAAGAAATTGATGAAATAAATCGTGTGTATAAGATTCTCTTTTCGCACACTGCACCTATTCGTGAGCTTGCTCAAGCTCAACTTGATAAGAATCCAAATGAGACGATTGCCTCTATTTGTGAGTTTATTCTTTCAAGCACGCGTGGTATCCCCTTTAAAGGAGTGCAAAGTGAATGAAATAAATAAAAAAAGATGTAGTTTTTGCAACAAAGAAGAGAGTCTGGATAATCCTGTTATTCATTCAGGTGTTACGCCAGATGTTTATATTTGTAATTGTTGTTTGATTGTTGGAAGCGAACTTTTGACGAGGTATTTGAATAAAAATCCACAGCAATCCGAAGAAGAAATGGACATCAAAACGCCATCGCCCAAAGAACTCAAGGCAAGACTTGACGAATATGTGATAGGACAAGATGAGGCAAAGCGCGTATTTTCAGTTGCGGTATATAATCACTATAAGCGTATTAAAGCAAATAATATCTCCGAAGAAGAGATGTTAAATCCGATTTTGCAAGATGATGTAGAGCTTTCTAAATCAAATATTTTACTCATTGGTCCAACAGGTAGCGGCAAAACATTAATGGCACAGACTCTAGCGCGTTTTTTAGATATTCCCATTGCCATTTCTGATGCGACAAGCCTCACAGAGGCAGGATATGTGGGCGAAGATGTAGAAAATATCCTTACCCGTCTTCTTCAGGCTGCTGATGGCAATGTCAAAAAAGCAGAGAAGGGTATTGTATTTATTGATGAAATTGATAAAATTTCCCGCCTTTCTGAAAATCGTTCTATTACACGCGATGTGTCGGGTGAGGGTGTCCAACAAGCATTGCTTAAAATTATTGAGGGTAGCGTGGTAAATATTCCCCCAAAAGGTGGAAGAAAGCACCCTAATCAAGAATTTGTGCAGATTAATACAAGTGATATTTTGTTTGTATGTGGCGGTGCGTTTGATGGATTGAGTGATATTATTAAAAGACGTTTGGGTGGAAATGTGCTTGGATTTCACGGAGAAAAAAAAGGCAAAAGTGAAGAAGATACCTTGCTCAAGTATGTAGAGCCTGATGATTTGATTAGCTATGGGTTGATTCCGGAGCTTATTGGTAGGCTTCATATGATTACAACTCTTGCTCCAATTAGCAAAGAAGCGATGGTGGAGATTCTGACAAAACCTAAAAATGCACTCATAAAGCAGTATCAAAAAATTTTTGAGATTGATGGCGCAACATTGCATTTTGAAAAAGATGCGATTGAATCTATTGCCGAACTTGCTATTGCAAGGAAAACAGGTGCGAGAGGTTTAAGGTCTATTATGGAGGGGGCAATGATTGATTTGATGTATGATTTGCCAGAACTTGCAGGCTATGAAATTACTATTTCTAAAGAATGTATTTTACACAAGCAAAACCCTCTTCGTGTGAAAAAAAAGAGAAATATGCAAAAAAGAGCTTAATTTAATATAAAACAAAAGGTTTAGCAAAGGATTAGAATGTATAATGCACAAATTATTTTGTAATATTTTTAAGGAGCTTTTATGTTGATAGATAGACTCGTTGGCGCTTTTTCCAAAGATATTGCGATTGATTTAGGGACGGCAAATACTTTGGTTTTGGTTAAAGGAGAGGGTATCATCATCAATGAGCCTTCCGTAGTGGCAGTGCAGGCTGATAGATTTAGCACAGGTAAGATTCTTGCTGTGGGAAAAGAAGCGAAGGATATGTTAGGAAAAACTCCTGATGGTATTCAAGCGATTCGCCCAATGAAAGATGGTGTGATTGCAGATTTTGATATGACAGAGAGAATGATTCGGTATTTCATTGAGAAAGCCCACAAGCGCAAAGCACTTATTCGCCCTCGTATTATGGTGTGTGTGCCCTATGGTTTGACAGGAGTAGAAAAAAAGGCGGTGAAAGAATCTGCAATGAGTGCAGGTGCTCGTGAAGTGTTTTTAATAGAAGAACCAATGGCAGCAGCTATTGGGGCAGGACTTGAGATTCAAGAATCTAAAGGCAATCTTGTTATTGATATTGGTGGTGGCACAACAGAGATTGGTGTAATCTCTTTGGGAGGTTTGGTTATTAGTAAATCAATTAGAGTTGCCGGTGATAAACTTGATACGGCAATAGTAGATTATGTGAGAAAAAAATTTAACCTTTTAATTGGTGAGCGCACAGGTGAGGAGATTAAGATTCAGATTGGTTCAGCATCTCCGATGGAAAAACCGCTTGTAATGCAAGTCCGTGGGCGCGACCAAGTGAGTGGATTGCTCAATACGATTGAGCTTACAAGTGAAGACGCACGCGAAGCAATGAAAGAGCAGTTGCGAGAAATCAGCAACGCACTTAAAAGCGTGTTGGAATCTATGCCACCTGATTTGGCAGGAGATATTGTTGAAAATGGTATAGTGCTTACAGGTGGTGGTGCGTTAATACAGGGACTTGATAAATATCTCTCTGATATTGTCCGTTTGCCTGTGTATGTAGGCGAAGAGCCGCTACTTTGTGTAGCAAAAGGCACGGGCAAAGCAATGGAAGATTTGGATTTAATGAATCAGCTTGCTTTTGATTAGAGAAAATTATGAGATATAAATTCCTTATTTTTGGGATTATCTTTTTTATTTGTATTTTTGTTTTGATGGAAGTTGATAAATCTATTCAAGCCAAAATACTTTCTGTAAGTGATTATGTTAAGGTATTTTTTTTAGATTCTAAAGAGGATATAGCCAATACTTATAACAAACATATTGACCAAGTTGCAAGGATAGAATCTCTTAGTGCGAAAGTCCAAGATTACGATAGGCTTAAGCTTGAGATCCAAGCTCTTCGAGACGATAGAGACAAACTACACAATCTTATCGGCATAGGTGGTATTACTTATGCTACAAGTGAGATTCACCCAGCACGCATTATTTCGTTCGCAACATTAGGGCAACGCGATAGAGTATGGCTTAATACAGATTTAAGTCGTTATCGTCAAGGTGGAAACTTAGAGGATAGAATATTTGGGATTGTAAAAGATAATGTAGCACTTGGTGTGGCAGTTTATCAGAATGGGCGCATTGAGGGATTCTTAAATGGCAATGAAAATTGCCATTATGATGTATATATTGGTGAGAATAAAGCAATGGGTATTGTATCTGGTTCTCGCAATGGCAAAATACTTGTGGATTATATCTCTGATTGGATTGAGATTCACAAAGGAGACAAGGTTTTTACAAGCGGACTTGATGGCATATTTTTGGAAAATATACCTGTGGGTATAGTTGAAGATGTGCGGGAAAATTATGGGTATTTGAGCGTTGATGTGAAGCCATACGCGAGTGTGAGAGAGTTATCGTATGTATGGATTATTGATAGGGAAATCCCTCAATTAGGCATACAAGATGCCCAAAATGAAATGCTTAAAGAAGTGCCCGAAAATGAAAATGTTGAAGAATCGGCACAAGTCTCTGACAATGAACAATCCTAATTCTGTGCCATTCTCTCCAAATCCCAATACTCAAATCTGCGAACGCAAAGATAGAATCTTGGAGTTTTTACATATTTTTATCAACGCCTTGAATGCCGCTACAAGCAAGATACAAGTTGATTCTTTGCTCAAAGAGCTTTATAGCTTAAAACGTGATGATATGATTTTGCTTCAATCTCACCACGAAAGCCAAATGCTCCTTATGGATATAATCTCACTTGTGAGGGAAAGAATCTATCATTTTCTTTCACAAGGGCATATTTGTGGTGTGGAATATTTGAATATTTTGCTTTTTGTTGATACCTTACAGATGCCTTGTGAAGTTGATACGCGTTTTGAAATCTTTACTCAAATGGCGCAAGAAAGCCTTTTTGCCGATGGAATAAGCGATGTTGAAAATCTTTTGCTTATTGAGCTCTATATACTTTCAAAAGCCTTGGGCACAATGTGCAATTTTGGAGACATAATGCGCGAATACATTTCACTTGTGATTCTTATAGACATTAATCTCCCCTCTTCGCTTGAGCACACAAGTTTTATCGTGGAACATTTTGAGGCGCTTGGTGTGGATATGCCCCTTTTGTTATCTGCACTTCAAATACAGCTTGAGCCGCAAACCTATTTTGCTCACTCTACTCTAAGGCGAAGAAGTATTTTGAATTGGCAGCTGCATTGTTTTTGGAATGTTTCACATTTTTTTAATCATCACTTATGGCTTGAACTCTATCCATCGTGGAAAGGCATATTTTATGCACTTCTTCAAAAAGGTGATATACAAAGCATTGATGAGGCAATGTATATGCAGTTTTTTATTTATCATTTTTGTGGCAATAATTTTCATCACCAAGAACAATGGCGCACATTTTGTGATGAAATTGATAGAGTAGGTGTGCAATATTATGAAGCATTTGCAAAATCTCAAGGTATTTATGGTGTGCGCAAGGAAAGCAATGCTAGTATGTCGCCACAAAGCAACAAAAAATGTATTGCACTCTTGCGCGATAGGCTTGTAGCAAACTCTCCTTATAAGGTTGAATATAGCCTTTTGAGTAATTTGATGAATGATGAGGCATTTTCACAAGAATACGAAATAAAAGTTTATACAATGAATCTCATTGAAAAAAGTGCCGATGATGTGAATATTATCCGCTCTTATGAGGAGATTGGGATAAGCGTTGTTGATGTTGTTTCGCCTTTTAATGCAAAAGGATTCTATAATTCTCATCTCCAAAAAGCTCTCGCGCTCAAAGAGGCATTTCACCGCGATAATATCTCAATACTTATAAGCCCAAATAATGGCTATGGCATAAGCGATTTTCTTCTTGCTTCAAGGAGCGCACCTTTACAAATGTATTATTCTCACGGCAATTTTGTATATGATTTGCCTTGTATTGATGTGAAAATGACGCATATTTGTCAAAACAAGCCACGCATTGTGCGCGAGGGCTATGAATTTTATGGTGTGCCTGTGAAAATGTGCGAGAGATTCTATAATCCGCCTTTAAGCGCAGAATCTAAGCAGCACATAGCTGCTTGTCGCTTAGATTTTCCACAAGATTCTGTGATTATAGGGACTATTGGGCGTTTGGTAAAATTGCAATCGCGTGAATATTGGCACTGCGTGGTTGATATTATGCTCTCTTTTCCTCAAAGTATCTATCTGGCTTGTGGGGCGGGTAATAGCTCACTTATTCGTGAGTGCATTATGGATTGTTTTGCGGACAAGGCGCAGGGCGAGATATTTTTAGAGCGCATATATTTTATCGGCTATGTTGATAGCACTCTTTATGGGCATATCATTGATATATGGCTTGATAGCTTTCCGCTTGAGCAGGGAGAAAGTCGCATTGAATATGTGGCAAAAGGTGGGCTAAGTCTTATGATGAGCAAACAAACTCAGCAAGAGCGCACACAGCATTTAGAGCAATGGATAGCACAATGGGCAACTCTCCCCCATCGTAATGGCTTACTTAAAAGCAAAGAAGAGTGCGAACAAGCCCATAGGATTCTCATAGAATCTCACTTGCCTCTTATTGCTTTTTCGCAGCAAGATTATATCCAAAAGGGAAAGGCTTTGCTTGAGCTATTTGCAAAGGGTAAAACGCAAGAAATACAAGCGCTTAGAGACATAGTAGCTTATGGGAGGGCTGCGGGAGATGAGTTTAGGGAGATAAAAGGAGTGCAAGCATTTAAAGACATAATGAACTCACAATGTGCTGTAAAATAAAAGGGTGCATAATAGCGTTATTTTAATGCCAAAAATATAAAATGGTTGTCCCCCTTGTCTTAAGTATTAAAATTGATTTTAGGGCTATTTTTGTGATTATAATGGCTATAAGTTATTTTTTGTTTTAAAGGTATAAAATAAATAAGCATTTAGAGTCTTTTTCTATTCTTCCAGAGCTTTAACTAATTTATCGCATATGCTTGAATAGAGCATAAAACCAACATAAGGCTTATTATGTCAAGCATTTTTCATCTGTGTTTCCTCTTTGGCTTATTTTATATTCTGCCATTCTCTCATCTCTTATTTCTTTTAAAGTTTTTAATATTTTTTCATTAATAAGAGCATTTTCTGTAAGCTTATCGTGTATAGCTAAAAGCGTCCATAAAAGGATAATTATTACAAAACTGCTAGAGTATAAAACAAATTTAATGATTGCTTCAAGGTATGTGTATCTTGCCGCCTCTTTATAATCACCCATACCATTAAAACATATAATAAAAAAAGCAAAGGCAAGTATTAGCTTTAAAATTGTTTTAATGGTGTTGTTTGTTTTTATTGTGCTTGTTGAGCCATTAAACTTGCCGTTATCATAGTCTTGTGGATTATTTCTCCTATTCCACTCTAAAATCCCTTGTAGGTTGTCTTGTTCTTGATTGTTATCCTTTGGCATTTTCATTTGCATAATATTCTCCTTTTTAATCTAAGTTAAAATTTTAAACATTCCAACTTGTAATTTGATTTGTTTCGTATGTAATTGTATTTCTCTGTGTAATCGTCTGCATATAACTTTTTTTCTACTTTCTGTATTACTTTATCATTATTACTGATAGTTACATTTATGTTTTGTCTTATTGGTATATAACCTGCAATAAATGTATTTATTAGATTTTGTATCTGTTGTTTTTTGTTATCGCTAAAATAGAAATAGTCATAAATTGCTGTCTCAAATGAATCTGGTGCTACTCTTGCAAATCCTGTTATTCCATTTTCTAAAGCTTTATCTAAAACTTTTATGTATATTGGTGTTTTATCGTTAATTTGTTTCTTTGCGTTTTGCCATAATTTGCGATTATTTGTATTTTTTTCTTTATAAGCTTTTTGTATTTGCTCTGCTGCAACGCTACAAGCTTTATCTAGCTCTAAAATATGCATTAAGGCATTTTCAATGTTTCTATATTTCATTTCTCTTTCTTTTTTAAACCATTGAAAGAAATATATTATCCCTATAATGCTTAAGATAATTAGTATAGCATATAATATTTCTTTTAGACTTGCTTGTTGTGGCATATTAATCAAACTCTATCACTTCGCAATGTTCGTTAAATAGCTTATTGTAATGTTCGTATGCTTTTAATAGTCTTGTTTCGTTAATTTTTATTGCTAAGTTTTTGAATCTTTTTTCATTGATTGGGTCTGTGTCTAGTCTCCTTGCATTATCCCAAGCTCCAAAAGTTTGGTTTCCACTTTCCCTTATCTTTACATAAAAGCCTTTATCACTGCATTTTCCTAGCTCTTTGGCTTTTATATTTTTGTTATCATAGTCTAATACTATTGATGTTCCTTTTTCGCACTTATCTATTTCTATTATTAGTTCTACATCTATGTTGGAATCCCCTAAACTAATTGCAAAATGTTTTGTATCATTGAAGTATTCTAAGTCTATATTATTACAATGGATTTTCTTTACTTTTTCTGCACTCTTTGGCTTTTGCTTTGTATTTGCTTCTAGGCTTAGGCTTAGTATTAAGGTTGTGAAAATATATACTAGAGTTCTCATTGGTTTGTCTCTCCTTCTGTATCTTTTTTCATTATTACTTTGCATTCTCCGCTCTCTAGGATATTTTCTAAGATTTTGTTATATTCCTCATAAATATGCTTTTTGTGCTATGGCGTTATCATCATAGGTTTCATCATCATTGTTATTGAGATATTTCTCTCCAACTAAAGCTTTATATCCGCTTTTACAATTCTTGCATTTATAAATTTTTGCTGTGAGTTTATTGTAATTGTCTTGTATTGATGTGTTGTCGTTGTAAAACCATAATGCACTATCATCATATTTGCATATGAGGTTATATTCCGCTGTCTCTAAAAATCTGCCGTCTTTTTCATTATTTTTATCACTTATTTGTTTGCTTTTTTGTATTATGTTTTCATATTCTCGAAAAATATCCGAGTGGCTATTCCAAGAATGATTCAATGGTCTGTAATATCGTAAATCACTATATGTGCTTCCAAAAAAACATATAATAGTCCTTGTTGGCTCTGTGTAACATATATTTTGTGCTAATAATGTATATTCTAGTATCAGGAATGTTCTTATATTTATTTTTTCTAAGTTTTCTATCTCTGGTTTATTTATATCTATGCCTGCTTCTTTTAGTTTTTTACTTAATTGTTTTATTTTTTTCCAATTCTTTTGTGGTTCTCTTAATTCTTTGATAGTATTTTTGTAGTATTCTTTGGCTTTTTCAATATTTTCTCCCTTAATATCTCCAAATCTAATTAGTTCTGTAGCCAAGACATTATCTAATCCTTCTGTGTCTTTTATGATTTTTTGCTGAGTTAAATTTAATTTTTGTATTTGCATTAGAGATTGTGCTTGAAAAGCATTATATGCGTAGCAAATATTTTGAGTAAAGCATAAAATTAATATAAGACTTATTATACGAGTGTTGTTCTCGCGGTTGTGAATAAGATTTGAAGAGTGTAATGTGTGAGAATCTAGCTTATGCCCCCCCCCCCCCCGTTAAAAAGCAATTCATATTATCCCCCTGCTATTAAAATTAAGTGGGCATTATAACAAAATAATCAAAAAAACTTACTTAATTTGGTAATATTTACATTCAAAATGAAAGCAAAGATCTTATCAATCAAGCTGCAGAATCTGCGGCAAATCCCTAAAAGTGTAGAAAGGAATAGGTATTGTGCGAGTATGAGACACACTATGATGAATACAGGGCAGAGGCAAAACCCCGAATCTTAATTCTTGCAGCGGCGAATATTTCTACTTGCCCACGCCCTATGCGAATGGTTGAGGTGCTCAAAGATGATTATGATATAAGCGTGATGGGCATTGATAATGAAGATGGCACACCAATGCCCCCTGTGTTTATCAAAGGAGAAGCAGCACAGACATACGAAGTCAAAAGCTTTAGTTACCCAAGCTTTAAAAAACGCAATGCGTGGGGTGAGGTAAAATTATGGATTAATGTAGCTCTAAGGCGGTGGGATAAACTTAGCTTTATTCCCAATCGTTTGGCGATTATAGAGCATTTGTGCAAGGAAAGCTATGATGTGGTGATTTGCCACGATTTGCTACTTTTGCCTGTGCTTTTTGCAGGGCTTAAAAAAAGTGGGCGTAAATGTGGCAAAAAGAATGATATAAAAGTTGTTTTTGATGCAAGGGAATTTTATCCTTTGCAAAATACAAGCTCGTTGCGTTGGCGATTGCTTTTTAAGCGATTTAATATTTATCTTTGCGCTCATTTTGCCTCTCAAGCAGATGTGCTTTTAAGCGTTTCGCCACGATTTTGTGAGCTATACAAGGAGCATTTTGGGCTAAAGGCTCATCTTTTAATGAGTTTGCCGCAATATTATCCATTTGAGCCAACACCCATAAATCCTCAAAAGATTAAGATTCTCTATCACGGGGCGTTAAATCGCAATCGCGATATTGATAAAGTCATAGAGATTTGCCAATATCTTGATAAGCGCTTTTGTATTGATTTTATTTTCACAGGCGGGACACAAAGCTATCGCAAAAAAATACAATCTCGCATTGCACAGCTCCAAAGTGAGGGCAACGCAGTAAGAATCCTGCCACCTGTGGAATTAACGCAAATTGTGCCTTTTGGGAATGCTTATGATATAGGATTACTTTATATCCCAGTGCATAATCATAATCTCCTTGCCACGATTCCAAATAAATTTTTTGAATATATCCAATCGCGCTTAGCAGTGCTTATGCCTCCATTGCAGCAATTACAAGGATTTGGCGATACTTATAAGAATTTCATTGTTGCCAAAGACTTTGCGATAAAATCTTTGGCAGATTCTCTCAATGTCTTAAGTAGCGAAGAGATAGAGCAATTAAAGTGTGGCTCACACGCGGCTGCTCAAGAACTCAATCTTGCGCAAAATGCACCATTTGTGCGCAAAATGCTAAAAGAACTTCTGGCTCAATAATCTATAACGACATTGCGTAATGAGCCAATGTGTTGTATTTCACAGATTATTTCGTCATTCTTGCCTAAGAATTTTGGTGGATTAAACCCCATACCCACACCGCTTGGTGTCCCCATAGAGATAATACTGCCTGCTTGGAGCATACAATAATGTGATAATTCATAGAGCGCCGCAGCAATAGGACAAATCATCAATGAAGTATGAGAATCTTGACGCAGCTCACCATTGACATAGCTTTTGATAGCGAGATTTTGTGCATCAATACTTTTGGCACTTACAATACAAGGTCCCATAGGCAAACTTCCCTCAAGGCTTTTGCCCATATACCATTGTTTATGCTTTTGCTGAATGTCTCTTGAGGAAATATCATTGATGATAGTATAGCCAAAGATAGAATCTATCACTTCTTGCGTATTTTTAGGCTGATAAAGAGCCGAGCCGAGCACTACACCAAGCTCCACTTCATAATCAAGCTTTTGAGTAAGGCTGCTATGCAAAGGAATGGGCGCATTATGGGGCGTAGCGTAATTCACGCGTTTGCTAAAATACACAGCATTTTCGCGCTTTTGGTCAAATACTTCATTTTTAAAACGCGCAGATTCTTTAGCGTGTTCAAGGTAATTAATGCCCAAACAAATGACATCTTGCTTTGGTTTTGGAATAGGGGCAAGGAGCGTAATGTCAGCAAGGGAAAAAGCGTGAGCATTTTTTATGTTTGATTGTATTGCAGTAAGCATATCTGGGGTATGAAAGTAGATAAAAGTATTCATATCAGTGTAAATATGAGGAATCTCGCTTTGCACAAGTTCTGAAAGGGGATACACTTTGTGCTCTTGGAGGATACCAATTTGATGAGGCTGCGCATAGAGGTAAAAAGGTGGAGATTCTTTAAAAAAATCGCAAATATAGGGCATAAAACTTACAAATTGCATTGTTGTTTCCTTAAATAAAATCAAAGTCTAAGGATTTTAACACAAGCGTTTTAAAGATTGAGAAATTTTTTGATAAAATGGCGCTGATATTTTATATTTTAAGGACAGCAATGGATTATAAAGAAACTTTGATTTTGCCTGATACAAGCTTCCCGATGAGAGGGAATCTCCCTGCTAATGAGCCACATACTTATGCAAAATGGCGTGATGAAAAGCTTTATGCTCAACTTAAAAATGCTCATAGTGGTGCTAAAAGTTTTTATTTGCACGATGGACCTCCATATGCAAATGGACATTTGCATATTGGACACGCACTCAATAAGATTCTTAAAGATATTATTGTGAAATACCATTATTTTAAAGGAGAAAATATCCGCTATACGCCCGGTTGGGATTGCCACGGATTGCCTATTGAGCAACAAGTGGAGCAAAAAATTGGCAAGGCAAAAAAAGATAGCTTGGAGAAAACAAAATTGCGCGAACTTTGTCGCAATCACGCTCAAAAGTTTATACAGATTCAATCCGATGAGTTTCAGGCATTAGGGGTTTTGGGAGATTTTGAGAATCCTTATAAAACAATGGATTTTGCTTTTGAAGCACAAATTTATCGCTCTTTAATACAGCTTGTGAAAGAGGGTTTGCTTGCTGAACGTTCTAAGCCTATTTATTGGAGCTGGGCGTGTGAGACAGCACTAGCTGATGCAGAGGTGGAATACCAAGACAAACAATCAGATTCTATTTTTGTCGCTTTTGCTTTATCAGATGCTGCGTTACAATCGCTTAGAATCTCACAGGGCAAAGTGATTATTTGGACAACTACGCCTTGGACACTTCCTGCGAATGTAGGTATCGCACTTAATCCTAGCGAATTATATGTGCTTACTGATAAGGGCTACATTGTGGCAAAGGCATTGCTTGAAAAAGTACGCGAAAAAATAGATATTGGCGTGAGTGAGCGTGAGTTTAAGGCACAAGAATTTGAGCATCTTCAAGCCATAAATCCTCTGAATGGCAGAATCTCTGTGATTGTTTTGGGAGAGCACGTAAGCACAAATGATGGCACAGGAGCAGTGCATACCGCGCCCGGACACGGCGAAGATGACTATTATATAGGGCTTAAATATGGGCTTGAAGTGATTATGCCTGTTGATGATAGGGGGAATTTTAGTCCTCTTATAGAATCTATGGGGCTTGTGCCTCAAGCATATGTGAATGAATTTATAGGCAAGAATATTTTTGATACGCACGAGAGTATTTTTAAGATTCTAGGAAAAGCACTTTTAAAAAAAGATGTGATTACGCATAGTTATCCGCATTGTTGGCGTTCGCATAAGCCTGTGATTTACAGAGCTACTGCGCAGTGGTTTATCCTACTTGATAAGCCATTTTATCAAGGCAAAACGCTCAAAGAGTTGGCTTTAGAGGAGTTAGATAAGGTGAGATTCTATCCACAAAATGGAAAAAATAGAATCTGCTCAATGATTGAAAATCGCCCTGATTGGTGTATCTCTCGGCAGAGAGATTGGGGCGTACCTATTGCATTTTTGATTGACAAGACAAGTAATGCCGCTTTACTTGATGAAGCAGTGCTTGAGCATATTGCTTGTATTTTTGAAAAAGAGGGTTGTGATGCGTGGTGGAGCTATGAAATAAAAGATCTTTTGCCCCAAAGCCATAAGCATTTGGTAGGCAATCTCACAAAGAGCAAACATATACTTGATGTGTGGTTTGATAGCGGAAGCACTTGGAGCGCAGTGCTTGAGAATAAACATAAAGGTGCGGGGAATAACTATGATGCAGGTTCTCATCCAGCAGATATGTATCTTGAGGGAAGCGACCAGCATAGAGGCTGGTTTCAAAGCTCACTTTTGCTTTCTTGTGCAATAGCTAAAAGAGCACCTTATAAGCAGATTCTCACACACGGCTTTACCTTTGATAGAAATGGTGAAAAAATGAGCAAAAGCAAGGGCAATGTTATTGCTCCAAGTGAAATTATCAAAACTCAAGGCAGTGAGATTTTGCGCTTGTGGGTGGCACTTAGTCATTATCAGAGCGATCAAAATATCAGTGATGAGATTCTCAAACAAGTAGGGGAGCAATATCGCAAAATCCGCAATACTATCCGATTTCTCCTTGCAAATGCTTCACAGAGTAGCCAAGATATGGTGCAAAAAGATGAGCTTGATGTGATTGATAGATGGATTTTAAGTGTGTGTGATAAAGTCTTTGATGAGGCATATTTATACTTTGATGAATATGAGTTTGCCAAAGCTTTTCAGGTAGTGATGAGTTTTTTAACTAATGAACTAAGCGGTATTTATTTGGATTTGTGTAAGGATATACTCTATTGCGATGATGTATCTTCTTTGTGCCGCCGCGCTGTCCAAAGTGCATTAGTAATGATTTTAAGGCGAGTATTGCATTTTATCGCTCCTGTGCTTACTTATACTGCAGATGAGGCTTTTAGACATTCAAGTACGGCTTTAAAGGGAGAATATAAGTGTATTTTTGATATGCCAAAAATCAGCTGTGCGCAGCGATATAATCTTGCGTTAAATGAGGATTTTACACGACTTTTGCGTGTGCGAGAAAAATTTACAGAATCCTTAGATAGCCTTAAAAAACAAAAAATTGTTAAATCTTCACTTGAGGTGCTGCTTCAAAGTCCGCAAGAAAAAGAATTTGCTTTGCTTGATAGGTGGCTTATTGTCTCTGGTGTGTGCGGGAAAGAATATGAGGGCAAAGAGGAGTTAGCGCGATTTGTTCTTGAGGATAAAGAAGAATTTATCATTTATAGGGCACAAAATGGGCGCTGTGAGAGATGTTGGCAATTTATTGTAGAGGACGAAGGTGCATTGTGCAAAAGATGTGCATCGGTGATAGCTAAGCAAAATAAGAGATAAAAGGTTATAAATGGGTTTTGATATTCTAGGAATGCACGTGTGGGATTTAAGTCAGCCATTTGGCTATTTTGAAACATTTAGTGGTATTATTTTTGTGCTTTTATGTGCGGTGATAGCATTTGTGCTGTTGCGACATTTTCGTCCTAAAACGTAGTTCTCTCTCATTTTTAATAATTATTTGCACTGATACGCTTTCATATTGCATAAATTATTTCTGTTAATGTGATTGTGTATTAATTTTTTAAAGTAATACAATTTTATTTTAAGTATGAATATAATATTATTGATTTTATTTTTAACATAAAAGGTAATATTATGATATATAAGATATTCATAAGTGTGAGTATATTTTGTGTAATTGTGTATGCTAATGAAACTCGCTCTATAAATCTAGGGCAAAGTATAGTAATTGCTTCACGCATTGACACACCCATTAATGAAGCACCGGGCAATATAAGTGTTATAAATCAAAAGCAGATTAATCAACGTCCTAATTATAAATTTAGCGATACTTTGAGAGGATTTGAGGGATTGCAGCAAAGTAAATCACGTGGTATGGATACTTTTGATGGGGTGAAGATTCGTGGATTAAGCGGTGCGGCAATTATGGTTGATGGAATCATACTCAATGACATCAATAATAACACCAAAATGCTTACAGCAATGAATGCTGATGATATTGCTCAAGTGGAAGTTGTGCGTGGGGCATTTTCAAATATTTATGGGAGCGGAGCAGTCGCTGGGGCAATTAATTTTATCACCGCTATGCCCATATCTTTTGAAACAAAGGCAAATTTTGGTTATGGAAGTGCGCTAGGCACAGAATTTGCTCCTAAAAATACATTTCGTGCATATATAAGTGTGGGTGATGCACTCTTTGAAAAAAAATTGCGCTTTAAAGCATCTTTTGGGACTACTACTACACAGGGCTATGCAGCAGATTCTGTGATAGTGCAAGATGTGAGTGGTTATGCTGGTGCAAAGCCGACATTAAATTCTAATACAGGTGCGCTAGTGTGGAATATTGGAGATATGGGGCGACAGGCTTATAATACTTATGATACAAATGTGAAAGCAGAGTATGATATTGGAGATGTAGGGACATTGAATGGATATTTGCGTTACAATATGTATAGTTACGACCACAAGAATCAACAGAGCTTTATTACACAAAATGGAATACCAAGTTATGGAAGCAATGCAGATATAAATAGTAATAAACCTGCCCCTATTCTCTATGGAAGGCATATTGGTAAAGAAATGTATAATCAACTTATCTCTGCACTGGGATATAAACATTATTTGCCTAGTGAAAGTTATTTGGAAGTGAAGTTTTATCGTATTGATGGTTGGGATAGATTCAATAATCCAGATGGCGGAGCAAATCCGAGTAGTGCAAATACTACTATTTATGGTGGTGTGGGTTCGCAGACAAACCACAAATATGAGACAAACAATTTTGATGTGATATATGTTCTGCCTTTTAGTGAAAATCATAGAATCCTAGCAGGTGTGCAATATAGACATAATGACTATACTCAAAAAGTGCATTATATTGATAATTGGAAAAATTTTAACACACTTAACATAGGCAGAGGCACAAGTGGCTATGCTCAAGGCGGCAAAACTGATAGTGTAGGTATTTTTGCCGAGTGGAGTGCGCAATGGCAGCAATTAAGCTCTAATGTAGGCTTAAGATATGATTATTGGAGGGGGTTTGATATATATAAAGATGCGGATATATATGCTTCAAATATTAAACATCAAGTGAGTCCTAAGATATCGCTTAATTACGCATTTTCCTCGCTCACGCGGACAAAAATATCTTTTGGGCAAGCTTTCAAAGCACCTAATTTTGGTCAAATGTTTAGCAATAGAACTTATACAGATGGCACACTCATAAGGGGTAATCCCAACCTCAAGCCAGAGAATGTGCTAAGCTTTGATATAGGACTTGAACAAGATATTCCTACACTTTTTGGTGAAGGTGAATATGGAAATCTGAAAGTGTATTATTTTAACAATACTATAACAAATGCGATTATGCAATATTCAATAAGCTATGCCGATACAACTTTGCGCGGTAGTTTTGATAATTTAGGTAAAAACAGAATACAAGGATTAGAAACAAGCCTTTTATTGCCCATTGGTTATGGTTTTGGCGTGCATTTGACTTATACCTTTATGCACTCTGAAATTCTCAAAAGTCTAGAATCTACTACCATAGGCAATAAAGTAGCAGGAATCCCAGCACATTTAGCGTATGGGGCAATTACTTATGATAATGCTTCATTTTATGGTAGTTTCGGTGTGGAGTATGCAAGTAAGCCTTACAAAAATGCGACTAATGTAATTACGCCAAGCGGTGTATATGGAGCAACTGATAGCTATACTCTTGCTGATATGCGTTTAGGGTGGAGGATAGATAAACACTTTGATATAAGTGGCAATATCACCAATCTTTTCAACCACACTTATTATAGCTATTATCGTGCAAGTGGTAGAAGCTTTTTTGTAGCGTTAAATGGTAAATTCTAATTATTTTTGAGCGTATCTTTGGGTTTTAGGCTCAACATAGAATTAACAATCCATTTATTTGCCTCGTAATTGACAAGCTCAATATCAGATGTAAGTGTGGCTTTGCCAAAAACTACACGCACATTTGCCCTTGCAGTTGGCATAGGTTGATGTGCTTTATCAGTCTTATTGTAGTGCAAATCATCAGGGGACTTTTTAGAATGAGCTTGCGAATCTTGCTCTTTTGGATTTGGAGCTTGCGCAATAGAGAGTATTTGCACTTCTTTATAGCCTCCAAATGCTTTTGCCCTTGTGCTTTCTGCACTTACGAATAAATTGGCGAGATTGCGTTGATTCATAGAATCTAGTGCGTAGCCATAGCTCGCATATTGCACGAATTTTTCTAAATCCCCGCCAAATAGTCCTTGCATATAGCCTTCTATGGCTTGTTTCTGGACTTTTTCTTTTTGAGTAGCACTTGTGCAACCATAAAGAGCAATCATACAGGCAACGCATAAAACTGCAAGAAGATACTTTGTTTTTCGTGCATTAAGTTTTTGCACATTCATTTTTATCCTTTGAAAAATGATATTATACTTGTATTATCCAAATGCTAAGGCAAGAAGTCAAAGCCATTATGGCACAATTATTGCTAAACTTTTAGTTTAACAAAACAGACGATATTAATCTAAAGTGCCAAAAAGGAGGAAACAATGGCAGTTAGTCCTATCGGTAATGTTACTTATATCAATCAAAACTCACAGCTTGGCTCGATTCAATATGCTAATAATATGCAAAAAGTAGATTTTGCACTTCACGCAAATATGCAAGAATTTGTTGATAAACTTAAAGCTGTGCAGGAAGTATCTCCCACGCCTCAAACTGAAGCGATAAATCCTGATGATAAGCAAGAGAAAAAACGCAATTTTAAAGAAAAGCAAGATGAGCAAGAGCAAGATTCTCGCAATATTTTAGAATCTGGAGAAGAAGAAACTCTCGCTTGCACCACAGAGCAAACACATTTGCTTGATATAAAAGCTTAGAAAGCATTGCATTAATGTTTAGGCAAATAAGCAATCTTGTTGTGTTAATTTTTATCTTACAAGGTTGCAAAGAGCCTAAAAAGAGTGTGGAAGACTATCAACATCTGCTAGAAATATCTTGGGTTAGCGAAGATATGGATACTTGTATGAAGATAGTTATGGAGTATTCTAAAGAATATAAAGAAGATGCAAAATCCCCTAGAGCTTTTTGTGAAGAACTCTTTAAAAATTATGAAGAAGAATTTAAGCTATTTAAATTAAAGTTCTTTCAAGAGAACAGGCACAAGCTACTATAACAAAGCCTTTAGCTGATTCTTTTGAAAGGGAGTTTTGTTCTTTTAGCCTCTTGCGATTTGCTCTATTATTGCATTAAAGCTTTTGCTTGGACGCATAATAGATTCTGTTTTGTTATCATCAAATTTATAATACCCACCTAAATCCACTGCTTTGCCTTGTGCGCCATTAAATTCTGCCCGAATAGAATCTTGCTTAGATTCTAGCTCATCTGCGATTGGCTTAAAAAATGCTGCAATGTTAGAATCTGTGCTTTGATTTGCCAAAGCTCTTGCAAAATACATACTCAAATAAAAATGGCTTGTGCGGTTGTCATCTTCGCCTGCTTTGCGAGAGGGAGCTTTGTTGTTATCTAACCATTGTGAAGTCGCACTATCAAGCGCATCTGCCAAGACTTTTGCTTTTGCATTGTTTTGCTTTTGCGCATAAAACTCTAGGCTTGCTTGTAGTGCTAAAAATTCGCCCAAACTATCCCAACGCAAATGGTTTTCACCTACAAGTTGTTCTACTTGTTTTGGAGCACTTCCACCTGCACCCGTTTCAAACATCGCTCCACCATTAAGCATAGGCACGACAGAGAGCATTTTTGCACTTGTGCCAAGCTCTAAAATAGGGAATAAGTCAGTCAGGTAATCCCGCAATACATTACCACTAATAGAAATCGCATTTTTACCCGCACGAATAAGACGCAAAGATTCTAAGCACGCTTCTTTAGGTGCGAGAATCTCTATATTTTTGCCCTTTTCTTTTAATCGTTTTTGGACCAAATCAATCATAATTTTATTACTTGCCCTTTTTTCATCTAGCCAAAAAATTGCCTTATCACCTGTAATATCAGCGCGTTCAATGCCTAAATCAATCCAATTTTGGACTGCGTCAAATTTTGCTTGATTGGCACGATAGATGTCATTTTTACGCACTTTGTGAGAGAGTAGCACAGAACCATTGGAATCTACAATGACAAATTCACCATCATTTGGCGCTATGAAAGTTTTATCGTGTGAGCCATATTCTTGTGCTTTTCTTGCCATAAGCCCGACATTTGAAACACTGCCAAGTGTGGCAGGATTGAGTGTGCCATTTTTGTGCAAATCTTCAAGCACTGCCTCATAGATTGTTGCATAAGTTTTATCTGGTATCACGGCGTTTGCATCGCATTCTTTGCCCTCTTTATCCCATAGTCTTGCACCATTTTTAAGCATAGCAGGCATAGAAGCATCAACGATAACATCACTTGGAATATGTAAATTAGTGATACCTTTATCAGAATTGACCATTGAGATTTTTGCACTTTTTTCTAAGATTTCATTGTATTTGCTTAGAATCTCTGCTTTTTTAGGAGAAGATTCTATTTTGCTAAGTAGCTCGCTTACACCATTATTGGCATTGACACCAAGTCGTGTAAGCTCATCGCCAAAAGATTCAAAAATCTCTTTAAAATACGCTTTAACTGCATAGCCAAAAAGCACGGGGTCGCTTACTTTCATCATTGTGGCTTTTAAATGGAGCGAGAAGAGAATCCCTTTGTTCTTGCAGAATGCAATTTGTTCTTCATAAAAGCGTGAAAGCTTTTGTGCGTCCATAAATGTCGCATCTAAAATTTCATTTTGCTCTAGTTTCAATCCCTCTTTCAATACTCTCTCTCCATTAGAATCTTTAAAAATAATCTTTGCAGTAGTCGGAGATGAGATTAATACCGCTTTTTCATTATCAAAGAAATCACCCTCTTTCATATAGCTAACACAGCTTTTAGAATCTGCATTAAAAGGCACGACACGATAAGGATTTTTCTGTGCATAAGATTTCACGGCTTTTGTGGAGCGTCTATCGGAGTTTCCTTGTCTCAGCACAGGATTAACTGCTGAACCTAGCACTTTTTGATATTTTTCTTTAATGCTTTTTTCTGCGTCATTTTGTGGCTCATCAGGAAAATTTGGCACATCATAACCCTTGCTTTGTAACTCTTTAATCGCCGCCTTGAGTTGGGGAATTGAAGCGGAGATGTTGGGAGTTTTAATGAGGTTAGCCTCTTTTGTTTTTACAAGTTCGCCCAAAATACTTAAAGCATCTTCTACTTGTTGTCCTTGTTTTAAGCGCTCTGGGAATTGAGCCAAAATGCGCGCTGATAAGGAAATATCAGATGTTGCAACCTCAATATTGGCGTGTTGCAAAAATGCCTTTGCAATGGGCAAGAAAGAGTAGGTTGCAAGTGCTGGAGATTCGTCTGTGAGAGTGTATGTAATTTTCATAATGTATCCTTTCGGGTAAGTTTAATACCTTTAAGTATAGCAAAAATCATTATGTTTGCAATAATAGACAAAGATTTTTTAAACTTTTATGCATTCAAAGGCGGATAGGTAGCAATTCCGTATAAAATTTATCTACAATCTCAAACACTCTAAGAAATTTTATTTATTATGGCATTGATAGTGCGCATTTTGTATTGGCAGTTGTTCCTGCAAAATTGCTTGTTGTGCAATAGTAGGTTCTTCCTCTGCATTCAGCAACATAACTATATGCCTCATTTATAAAGCCATACCTATTCTTTTTAATAGTAATCTCTGAAGGCGCACAACCTATGGAGCTAGAAGCCATATGCGAAAGACTACCCTTAAACATACAGCCGACATTACATAAAGCGATAAAACCCACAATAAAAATAATACCAAATTTCATAATTTCTCCTCAAAAAAGTTAAGTGTAGCATTCTAAAATAAATTAAAACCTAAATATTACCTAAAATATTTATAACACAAAATTACCATTAACTTGTAAGTATTTTTATGCCAAAAGGAGATAGCTTTGTGCTTTAATGCGTTCAAGTGGCAAAAGAGAATGGATTTGTGTGCCAATTTGAACTTGGTAGCATTGATTTGCATTTGTTTTTGCATAGCTTAGGGCAATGCGTCCTGCAAGTATTTTATCCTCCATAGAAGCATTAGATTCTACAATGCCAAGTGGTCCTACGCAATCAAGCAATGTAATATGTTCCATATTTGGATTTGGCTTGCTGAGTTTGATGTTTTCCTCTTGATTGCGAGCGATAACACAACGCGCACCATTTTCTAGCACAAGATAACGTCCTATTTTTACCATTTCTATATCTTCAAAGTGCATTTGACGATGAGAGATGAGGTCTTTGATTTTGAGTGCCACAGAATCTTGTGTGAGCAAACAGCCTCCGCCGGGTTTTTCAAAATACTTAAAGCCATATTCTTTTATCATCTCAAGCTGTCTTGTTCGCCCTCTACCACTTACATCAAGCAAACGCTCTCTATCTACCCAGCCCATTTTTTCCGGGAAGCTTGGTTCTAAAAGTTTTGCACTCATAGGGCGCAGGAGCAATTCATCAAGAAATTGCGGCTTGTGAGGATTGCTCCCATCTCTTGAAAGGATAGAATCAAATTTGCTTTGCTCTCCGATATGTCGCACAAGTTTTTTTACTTGATCTAATGCTTCTTTGCGCTGACTTTTGGGACGTTGTCCTAGCACCTCGCCACTCACTACAAAATCCGCTCCTACTTGTAGAAGGTAATCAAACGCATTGGCAAACATGTTTGCGTGGCAGTCAATGCAGGGATTAAAATATTTACCATAGCCATATTTTGGCTTAAATAGCACATCATTAAAAAATTGTCGTTGAATATCTAGAATCTGCAATTTCACATCAATTTGTGCGGTTGCATTTTGGAAATATGCTAATTTGTCTTTGTTGCCGCCAAAGCCAATATTAAAGTGCAGGGCAACCACATCAATGCCTTGGTCTTTGAGTAATTTCATAGAAATGAGGCTATCACAACCTCCACTAAAAAGTGCTAACGCTAACATAAGGCAGTAATTCTCCTTTTTTAAGATGTAAAATTTTTGTTTTTAACTCTTTGATTATTTCGCTCTTGCGCTGCAAGCTCATTTCGTTTAAATGAGGAATTTGTGCCAAAAGCTGACTATATGCTTGCGTGATGAATAATCGCAAATGTTCTTTAAGCGCAGGTAAATCAGAAAGCGGTTTGATAGTATCATTGAGTGATATGGCGAGTAATCTTGGGTCATCATAGCATTGATTTGCAACAAGTCCAAATTCTATTTTTTTATATTTAAAGAGCGATACATCAATGTATTCAATGGCAAAATCAATTAAATTTGGTTTCTCAAGGAAGCTTTTAATCAGCACAGATTCTGCAAAATCTTGCATAAAGGCATTAAAGATTGGTTGTGTTGAAGGTGCTTTATTGCGTTGAGTGTGAATAAGTCGTGTGGGCAAAGAGAGCAATCGTGCAAGCAATGGTTTGTATTCTTCTTGTAGGAGAGGACTTAGAGTATGCAAAAATTGAGTAGATTCGCTTAGGGCTTTTTCTTTCTGCAATGGATTTTCAAGCTCATAACTGCGCGCAATGTGTGTGAGGATAAATTCAATAAAAGAAATGGGGTGAGAGAATAGCTCACTTAATTCATTAATTTGTTTATGTGCTACCATATCAGCTGGGTCTGCACCATTTTCAAAGATAACTACACCACCTTCAATGCTTGCTTCTGATAGAATCTTGGCTGCTTTAAATGCGGCATTTATTCCTGCTTTATCACCATCATAGCTTAAAATTACTTTTGGCTCGCCTTTACGCAAAAGCGGCAAATGTTCTTTGGTGAGAGCTGTGCCAAGTGTTGCCACTGCGTAATCAAAACCTGCTTGATGAAGCATAATGACATCAAGGTAGCCTTCACATACAATGATTTTTTTTTGTTTATAGATTTTATCTTTGGCGAGATAATACCCATAAAGGAGTTTTGATTTATTGAATATTTTGCTTTGAGGAGAGTTGATATATTTAGCATTTGCATTGCTCATCGTGCGTCCGCCAAACCCTACGACTTTGCCATTGGGAGAATGTATGGGAAAGATGATTCTATCATTAAATCGTGCATATTCACGCCCATTGTCTTTGCCGATAACCCCAAATTCAAGCGCTTCTTGCTTATTAAGAACTTTAGCATTGAGAAAATTTATTGTCTCAAAACTTGCTCCACAATAGCCCAAACGGAATTTTTCAATGCTTGTATTCGCCACTTGGCGCGAGGCGAGATATTCAAGTGAGGGCTTATGAGAGAGGAGCTGTTTTTGGTAAAATCGCATTATTTCATCAAGCACGATAGAATCAGGTTTCTTCTCCTTAATGTTTTCATATTCAAGTGCGAAATTCATCATTGCTGCGATTTTCTCCACACTCTCTACAAAACTTAATTTTTCATATTCCATAAGAAATTTAATTGCATCACCACCCATACCGCAGCCATAGCAATGGTAGAATCCTTTTGTGGGGCTAATGACAAAGCTCGGTGTTTTTTCATTATGAAAGGGACAACAGGCTATATAGTTGCTTCCCGATTTTTTAAGATCTATGTGTGAGCCAATAATATCAACAATATCAATATTTTGTTTGAGCGTTTCAATTGAATGCTTACTAATCATAATTTTGTATATGCCCTAGCTGCGTAAGATAAATTTGAAGTATAGATTATATAAAAATAAACCTTTGAAACTGATATTGATTTTACTTTGGCAAATATCAATGAATGAGTTTTGATAAAGTTTATATAATCTAACATATATAAGTTTAGTCATTAAGACTAAACTTTATTCAATATTTAAATATAAAGTATTGACTTGTTTAACAAAAAGGTATAAAATTTCGCACTTCAAAAATTAAGTGCTAAAATTTTTGATTAACTATTATTTAAAAGGAGTTGATATGAAGTTTAGACCTTTGGGAGAGAGAGTGCTTGTAGAACGCGTGGAAGAAGATACTAAAACAAGTTCAGGCATTATTATTCCCGATAATGCAAAAGAAAAACCTCTTATGGGTGTAGTAAAGGCAGTGAGTGCAAAAATCAAAGACGACAAGATATTGAAAGAAAATGACAAAGTCGTATTTGGTAAATATAAGGGCGCAGAAATCAAGCTAGATTCAAAGGAATTTATTGTCCTAGAGCTAGATGATATTTTGGGTATTATTGAAAAATAAGTGTTATCTTAACATTAAGGAGTAAAAAATGGCAAGCAAAGAAATTAACTTTTCAGATTCTGCAAGGAATAAGCTTTATGAGGGCATTAAACAATTAAGTGATGCGGTAAAAGTTACAATGGGTCCAAAGGGGCGCAATGTGCTTATCCAAAAAAGCTATGGCGCACCTACAATCACTAAAGATGGCGTGTCTGTGGCAAAAGAAATTGAGCTTAGCGACCCTATTGCAAATATGGGCGCACAGCTTGTAAAAGAAGTAGCAAGCAAAACTGCTGATGCAGCAGGAGATGGGACGACAACAGCAACCGTTCTTGCTTATAGTATTTATAAGGAGGGTTTGAGAAATATTACTGCAGGTGCGAATCCTATTGAAGTAAAACGCGGTATGGATAAAGCAGCAGCAGCAATTATTGAAGAGCTTAAAAAATCAAGCAAAAAAATTGGTGGTAAAAGCGATATTGCCCAAGTTGCGACTATTTCGGCAAACTCTGATGAAAACATTGGGGCGTTGATTGCTGAAGCAATGGAAAAAGTTGGCAAAGATGGTGTTATCACCGTTGAAGAAGCAAAGGGTATCAATGATGAATTAAGTGTGGTTGAGGGTATGCAGTTTGATAGAGGCTATCTTTCAGCATATTTTGTAACAAATACTGACAAAATGACAGCACAACTTGAAAATGCCTATGTGCTTTTAACAGATAAGAAAATTTCAAATATGAAAGAGATTTTACCATTGCTTGAAGCGACTATGCAAAGCGGCAAACCACTTTTGATTATTGCCGAAGACATTGAGGGTGAAGCTTTAACAACATTGGTTGTAAATAAATTGCGAGGAGTACTCAATGTTTCTGCTGTAAAAGCTCCGGGCTTTGGCGATAGAAGAAAAGCAATGCTTCAAGATATAGCTATTCTCACAGGCGGA
Source organism: Helicobacter sp. MIT 21-1697 (assembly GCF_026241255.1). Lineage (NCBI taxonomy): Bacteria > Pseudomonadati > Campylobacterota > Epsilonproteobacteria > Campylobacterales > Helicobacteraceae > Helicobacter > Helicobacter sp. MIT 21-1697. The sequence continues at coordinate 72,152 of NZ_JAPHNC010000004.1, forward strand.
CAAGTTATTAGTGAAGAACTTGGTAAAACGCTTGAGGCAGCAACACTCGCAGATTTAGGAAGTGCTGCGCGCATCGTGATTGATAAAGATAACACAACAATCGTTGATGGCAAGGGCAAAACAAAAGATGTTAAAGATAGAATCGCACAAATCAAAACTGAAATTGAAAACACTACAAGTGATTATGATAGGGAAAAACTCCAAGAGAGATTGGCAAAGCTAAGCGGTGGTGTGGCAGTTATTAAGGTAGGTGCGGCGAGTGAAGTAGAAATGAAAGAGAAAAAAGATCGTGTAGATGATGCGCTTTCTGCAACAAAAGCGGCAGTTGATGAGGGTATTGTTATTGGCGGTGGCTCGGCTCTTATTCGTGCTTCACAAAAAGTTAAACTTAAATTAGAGGGTGATGAGGCGATTGGCTATGATATTATCAAACGCGCCATTAAAGCTCCTCTTGGACAAATTGCTACAAATGCTGGTTATGATGCGGGCGTGGTTGTGAATGAAGTAGAGAAAAATTCCAAAGATGGCTTTGGATTCAATGCGACCACAGGTGAATATGTAGATATGTTTAAGGAGGGCATTATTGACCCGCTTAAAGTTACACGCGTGGCATTGCAAAATGCAGTATCAGTTTCAAGTCTGCTTTTAACAACTGAAGCGACAATTAATGAAATTAAAGAAGATAAGCCAGCTCCTGCAATGCCAGATATGGGCGGAATGGGAGGTATGGGTGGAATGATGTAATTCACCCTGCCTTTATAGCTTATAGAATTTTGTGGATTCTATAAGCCCCCTCCCCTATACTCTTTTATATTCAAGCATTTACTTACCACATAATTTTCAAATTATACTAAATCAATATTTGCTTTCTTGGCTTGGATTCTCTGTAAGTTTTTTGGAATCTTATAGAGTTTGTTATCTTTTAAAAACATTGCACCTGTTTGATGAAAATGAAATTTTATCCCCGCATCATAGGCTTGTTTTCTTAAACTTAGCACCCATTTATAATCGCATATTCTTGCCTTATAGCCGCTTTCTCCTCCCACAGAGATGAGTTCTATATTTGAAAGGTAAGATTCTATATGAATCTCTTCTAATAGTGGCGCACAAATTACCCAACGATGTTTGATAGGTAGGGTGCATAAAAGAGAGATTCTCTGCTTAGCGCGTTTTTGGTTTTCTACACTCACACCGATAATCACATTTTCATATCCATTGCCCCAATCCCTTGGCAACACAGAATGTAATCGCTCAATGCGTTTAGTGAAAAATACAAAATGCACATTTTTGCGAATACGCATTATTTCCCACGCTCTTTTTCGCCATTCATCGGCTTGTGGCAGTAAAAAGTCGCTGCTAAAACAAGTATATACTAATGTATTATCGGGTATGTGATATTCGCCATTTCTACGTTTTTTGAGTGGATATTCAAAGTTTTTATTGAGGCAAATATGTTGTGTATCTCGTTTATGGATAGAATCAATACTATAAATAAAGCAGTTTTTGCAACCCTCACTTATCTTAAAGCAGCCGTGCCAAGGATTCCAGCTTGTTTGTGGTGTATAAAGCATTTAGCCTGTGTTGCGAATACCTTGTGCTATGCCAACAATGGTTGCGTGGATTTGTTCAAGGAGACGCTCTTGCCCTTTAGGATATTTGCAATTTTGATATTTTTTAATCAGCTCAATTTGAGTGAGATTAAGCACACTTAGGTAAGGTTTGCGTAATAGGATAGATTCTCTAATAGCACATTCAGAATCTAAAAGCACACTCTCTCCACGCAAATGGAGTAAATGCTCCATTGTGAGATGATATTGCGCATAAATATGTTCCCATATTTCTTCCCTCACTTTTTTATCCTTGACAAATTGATTATACAAAAAGGCAATATCTAAATCTACCTTGAGCAAGGCTTGAGAGATATTATCAATGGTTGTTTTGAAAAAGAGTGATTGCTCATAGCACGCTCGTAATTGATTTTTATCTGCATTTGCCAATCCACTTCCTAAACCATACCAAGCAGAAATAATAGCGCGATTTTGCGTCCAAGCAAACACCCAAGGAATCGCGCGTAAATCTTCAATTTTTTGTGTATCTTTGCGTTTGCTTGGGCGAGAGCCTAGATTAAGGTTTTGTATAAATTTTATAGGCGTAGCGTTTTTGAAATATTCCAAAAAGCCTTTGTTTTCATATATAAGTGTGCGATAAGCTATACAAGAGGCATTAGAAACATTTTCAAGCAATGCCATTGTTTGCGGATTGTTTTTGTATTTCTCTGTGCCATAAGCATCATACACTCCTTTTTTAAGCAAGGCGCTCAAGGTACTTGAAAAGTTTTTGGTTGCAATGTGTCTGTTGAGGTATTTAGCACTTATCATTTCACCTTGTTCTGTGGTTTTGAGAAAGCTATGCACACTTTGAGGAGCAGAAGAAAGCAATGCTTCTTCAAGGCTTCCTCCGCCACGACTAACGCTTCCTCCTCGTCCGTGAAAAAAACTAATGCAAATATCAAGTTGCGTTTGGAGTTTGGTAAGATTACTAATAGCGCAGTAAAGATTATAATTGCTTGTAAAAATACCGCCATCTTTACTTGAATCTGAATAGCCCACCATAATTTCTTGGGTGTTATTATGGTCAAAAAGATATTGCTGGTAATGAGTGTTTGTGTAGAGGGTGCGGATAATGCTTTGTGCGCGTTGTAAGTCATCAATAGTTTCAAAAAGCGGCGTGATAGAAATACTTGCCTTGCCTTTTTTACCCTCTTTTTTCTTGCCCGGCTTCCATAAGCCGCTTTGTTTGGCAAACCACAACACACAGAGCAAATCACTCGGTTTTGTGCTCATAGAGATAATAAAGCTTTGTAAAATATGTTCGGATATATATTTTTTCGCCCATTGGATTCTCAAAAATGCTCCCACAAGTCGTTTGGAGGATTCAGAGAGTTGTTCAATCATTGTATTTAAATCATATTTTTTGGCATTAAGCGCAGAGTTTAAAATCTCAATTTTTTTGTTTTCATTTAAATCTTTAAAATCACTATCACTTAGTCCCATAAGACAGAAAATCTCGCTTGTAGCACTTAAAATCACATCTCTATGTTCCCTAAAATCAAGGCGTAAAAGATGAAAGCCTCCAAGCAGCACCAAATGTCTAAACTCTATCAATTTGCGTGCAGACACAGAATCTAAAGATTCTATCATCATATCAATATCCTCTACAAGTTCATTGGAATCTTTATAAGTAAAATTAATACTCTCGGTAGTATTAATTGCAATAAGGCGATTTTGTAGCTTTTTTTTGATGAGGTAAAGTTTTGCGCGGAAAGGTTCTTTGGCAAAAAGTTTTGCTTCACTATTTAAAAGTTCAGAATTATGGTTTTGAAGTGATTGCATAAGACGTTTGCTAGGCTGAATAAAATCTATTGACATAGAAAGCTCACGAATCAGCTTTTCGCTTATGCGAATATAGATTTCAATAATCGCTTTATGTGCTATTTTCATCGTTTTTGTCATTACCTCATTGCTTACATATGGATTACCATCTCTATCGCCGCCTATCCAGCTTCCTAATATGATGGGAGAGGTTTCTAAGCTCTTACCAAGTGTAGATTCTATATCGTTTAGCACTTTTGTGGCGGATTTAAGGATAGAGCTTTCAATAATATAGAGCAAGTTATCAAGCTCAAAGAGAATCTCCATTTTTTCACTTCGCACTAAATGCGTGTGCCACAATAAATGAAGCCGATAGAGAAGTTGGGATTTGGCATTTTCATCATTATGGGCAAAGATATTTTTGATATTTTCGCTCATTTGATGATGTGCTTCAAGGAATGTGCGGCGGCGAGATTCTGTGGGGTGTGCTGTAAATACCGGATAAAAGTGCAAATGTTGCAAAATCTCTAGTATATCACTTTTGTTATAGCCCTCCTTATGGAGTTCATTGAGAGTTTTGGGGAGGCGATTAAGTGTGGCATTATTGCTTAAATTGAGTTCCTCAACGATATTAAGTAGCATATGATAGAGCGTGAAAGCTTTGATGATGCAGAGTGTTTTGTCTTGGGCTGAAATATCTGTGAGTATGCGTGTGAGCATAGCCCAATCGTGATTTTCAAGACTCTGTTTAATGTCTAAAAAAGCGTTTTTGAGCTCCTCATCAACACTTTGGAGCAAGTGGATAATAGTGTCAGAGACAAATTCTACTTGTGTCGGCTGGAGCAAAGTAGATTTGAGAGATTTTTCTCTGCCTTCTTGTGATATATGAGAATGTTGCATATTTACTTCCTTTGCGCCTTTGACTTAGTGGCTTAATTATAACTAAGTTTGTTTTAACTATAATTGAGCCTTTAATTTAATATAGCAGATAAACTGCTAGAAAGGAAATGTTTAATGGCATTAAAAGTGTATTACGACAAAGATTGTGATTTAGGACTTATTCAAAAGAAGAAAGTTGCAGTGATTGGTTTTGGCTCACAAGGACACGCTCACGCAGAAAACTTACGAGATTCTGGTGTTGAGGTGATTATTGGACTTTATCGCGGTGGCTCTAGTTGGGGCAAAGCAGAGGCAAAAGGCTTCAAAGTGCTTGAAGTGAGTGAAGCGACAAAAGCTGCCGATGTGATTATGATATTAATCCCTGATGAACTGCAAGCTGATGTGTTTGCACGAGATATTTTGCCTTCTTTGAGCGAAGATAAAATCATTGCCTTTGGGCACGGATTCAATATTCACTTTGGGCAAATCAAAGCTCCAAAGGGTGTAGGCGTGATTATGGTCGCACCAAAAGCCCCGGGTCATACCGTTCGCAGTGAATTTGTCAAAGGTGGTGGAATCCCTGATTTAATTGCAGTAGAGCAAGATACAAGCAGAGGTGATGCTAAAGCGATTGCACTAAGTTATGCGAGTGCGATTGGTGGCGGACGCAGTGGAATCATTGAAACAACTTTCAAAGATGAAACAGAGACAGATTTATTTGGCGAACAAGCGGTGCTTTGTGGTGGTGTAACAAGTCTTGTAAAAGCTGGATTTGAAACTTTGGTTGATGCAGGTTATCCTGAAGAAATGGCGTATTTTGAGTGCTTACACGAATTAAAACTCATTGTAGATTTGATTTATGAGGGAGGATTAGCAAATATGCGCTATTCTATCTCAAATACCGCAGAATATGGCGATATGGTCAGTGGTCCGCGTGTGATTAATGCAGAATCTAAAAAGGCAATGAAAGAGATTCTCAAAGATATTCAAGAGGGGCGATTTGCTAAAGACTTTATCTTAGAGCGCAAAGCGGGCTATGCAAGAATGAATGCAGAGCGCAAGAATCTAGCGCAACATAAAATTGAGCAAGTAGGCGGAAGATTAAGGGCGATGATGCCTTGGATTGGTGCGAATAAATTGGTGGATAAAGATAAAAACTAATATATGCAAATAGCATTTACAAAGGCATTGTGCGCGAGATGAAGAGATAGATTTGCACACATATATAGAAATAGTGCTAACGCAGATATTCTAGTAGGGAACAACTAAAAGGAAGTATTCCCACAAAAACTTGAGAGACACGATGAAGTCTTAAAAAAGTGGGTCATATTCACTCTATTTTGGCTTCAAGTCTCAAAATAAAATTTTTAAGAGGTTAAATTTTCGTTTTTTTTTTTTTTGGTAGAGTGCGTTTTATTTAGCGCAAGGATACAAAATGAAAGCCGTTAAAAAAGTTATTAAGTCTGCTTATAAGCACGCTCCTTTAAGTTTTCAAAACAAACTTTTTAATCTTGTTACAGGCAATAACAATAGGCTACAAAAACTTATAGATTCTATGATGCTTTTATGCACTCCAATTTCTAATAGGGAGATTCAAAAGCACATTCTTAAATGCCATTTATACAAGGTGGAATTTGAAATTGCAAGTTTTTGTAATCGCACCTGTTATTTTTGCCCAAATTCTCATATAGATAGAAAAAGCACAAGCGTAGAGCTAGATGAGGCAGTTTTTCTTAAGATTCTTGATAATCTTGCGGAGATTGAATATGACAAAGAGCTTAGTTTTCACCGATTTAACGAGCCCTTAGCAAATAAAGAGCTTATACTTAAACGCGTAAAACAAGCAAGGCAAAAATTACCAAAGGCAAAACTTGATATTTTTACAAATGGTGATTATGTTTCAAAGGAATATTTGCAAGAGTTAAAAGATGCAGGAGTGAATTGGGTGCTTATGTCTTATTATCCTATGCAAAAAGATTTTGATAGGACACAGATTATTAAGGCTATGCAAAAAATGCAGCAAAAATTAGGCTTAGAGTCCAAACTTGTAAGGGATACTGAACAGGAATATCGTATATGCTTTATAATGGAGGGAATGGAGATATATTATCGTTCTTGGAATCCAAATGCAATGGGCTCATCAAGGGGTGGCTCGGTAGATTCAATGAAAAAATCTCAACTCATAACAGAATCTGGCTGCTTCCATAGCGCGATGAGTTTTTATGTGGATTATAATGGGCTTGTTATGCCCTGCTGCAATACAAGGAGCGATGAGAAAAAGCATAAGCCATTTATCCTAGGCGATTGCAAAAAGCAGGATATGTTTGAAATATTTTTCTCTCCAGTATGCGTAAATCTTCGTAGAGATTTGTTTGTCAGCACCGCCTCTTCTTGTAATGAAAATATACGCACAATATGTGCCGATTGCGATCAAGATTATCGGTGGAAAGCAGCGTTTTTGTCCTCTCTGCAATAATTGTTACACTTTCAAAATCATTTAATTTCTAGCACACATACTAATGTTTAAGTGCAAGGATATAAAGAGGTTCATAAGTGAGTGTATTATTAAATTTTTGAGTGTAATTTTTGAGCATAGTCTTTGTGAGGACAAAAGGCTTGTTGATACCAAAGGCATTTACGCCGCTAAGTTTGAGATGCCTAAAGACCTCAAGGGCGCTATCAAAATGCAAGTGATGATATGTGGATTCTAAAGCAAGGATTTCAAAGTCTTTTTCTAGTAATGCGCGTATTGTCTCTAGGCTTTCATATTGCAATCCTACACCTGTAATTTCGCGTATTTCGTGCATATTATTTTGCCCAAAGCTACTTAATGCCAATATCCCGCCGTAAGCAATCATAGATTTTAAAGCAGTGAGTATAGAGGCGCAATCAAGCCATTGTAAGCAGGCATTAGAAATGATAAGTTCAAATTGGTTTTTTGAAAGAGGGTGTGCAGGAAGCTGTGCCATATTAAAAGCAAGGTGTGAGATTCTCTCATTGTGCAATGCTGCACTTATATCATAAGGATACAAGTCATTTGTTATATAGTGTTGAAAATCAAATGATTTGCTTACAAGTGCTGTAAGTTCTCCCATTCCTGCACCAAATTCAAAGATAGAATCAAAACTTTTACGATTCGTGTGCTTTTTGAGTAAGTCTAAAAGATGAAGTCTCATAGTGTGTTGTATAGGACTATTTTGATTATAGGTGTATCGGGCTTTGTGAAAAGAAATAAGATTAAAATCAAGAGAGGTATCTTCTAGCTTCTTCATAGGCAACACAATTCTTCCCACGAGCTAAAGCCAAAGAAAACAAAATGTGGCTCATCACTCCATAGAATCCGCGTATTTTGTGGAGTTAGAGAAAGCCAATAGTGTTTATTTGCCTCTGGTGGGAAAATTTTATCATTATGTGATATAAGTGCGCATTCCCACCTTTGAGATTGATATGAGTGCGTAGATTGAGAAAACTCATAAAGCGCCTCAAGTTCATTGCGTAAGGTTTGATTATCACGCAAAGCAAAATGAGTATCTAGTCTATGTCCCAATAATCCTATACGAAATTGTTGCACATCAAGATGTTTGATAGTGTGTCTAAAAAGTGCAGGGGGAATGCCATAGATTCTATCAATCCCTAGAGGCGTGCCATTAATGGCAAGTGTGCGTGTAAATTGCCCCCATATCGGTGCAAAAATAGCATTTGCCACACATACACCAAGTGAAAAAGCGATAAGATAAATATGTCTAAAATGATTGTGTGTGAGCTGTAAAATATCGTGTATATCATAGGATTTTAACGCGTTTATATCTCTATAATCATAAAACATAATGACATCACATTCATAAGAGCAAAGATGTTGAAAATGGCTAGGCTCACTTCCAAAACCACCCATACATATCACTAAATCTTTCGCTAAAGAATCTTGTCTGATTCTATGAAGCCATTGATATTTCATAGTGCTTCTGCAAGTTGAGATATATGCTCTAACTCTAAAGCAGCATTGAGAGAGAATCGGATTCTTGCTGTTCCTTTAGGAATAGTGGGTTCTTTGATGGCAGGAGCAAAAAATCCGCACTCACGCAGTCGATGAGAGAGCGTAATTGCAGAGTGATTATCTCCACACATAAGCGAGATAATATGTGCTTCGCCTCTTGCTGCATAGCCTTTTTCTTTTAAAAGTGAGCGGAGATGCTGACTTAAAAGATGTAATTTTTCGCGCTTATGGTTTAAAGTAGGTATCTTACTCCAGATAAAATTACTCCACGCAACATTAATTGGTGGTAGCGCAGTAGAATATATGAGTCCTCGCGCAGTATTGATAAAAAAGTCTCTTTGGGTTGCATTACACAGCATACAAGCCCCCATAGAAGCCAAAGCTTTGCCAAAAGTCAGCACAAGAAAATCAATTTCCTTAATGTATTCATAGGCTATTCCAAGTCCATTATTTCCACATACACCAACACTATGGGCTTCATCAACATATAAAAATACATTGGGGTAAGCTTTTTTAAGTTGTATTATGTCATTGATTTTGCCGAAATCTCCCTCCATACTAAAAAGTCCTTCGGTTACAACGATAACGCGCTCATAATGAGAATGATGAAACTCAATAAGCGCTTCAAGTGCAGTCATATCATTATGTCTAAATCGCTTAAAATGGGTGTTTCGCGCTCCATCAAATACGCTCGCGTGAGAGAATCTATCAAGCAAAAAAAGTGTGTGTGTAAGAGTGCCTAATCCCTGAATGCAGGAGAGATTGCAGTGATAACCGCTGTTAAAAAGTAAGGCTTTTTTAGGTGCGTAGAGTTGGCTAAGATGAGATTCTAAAGTGTCATAAATAGGGAATCCTCCACTTAAAGAACGCGAAGATGCACTAGAAAAAACCATATCTTGCGCACAGAGTGTGCTAAGAAATTCTTGGGTAAGCGCAGTATCTAGTGAAAGAGCGAGATAGTCATTGCTTGCAAAATTAATGAGGGGTTTATGCGATGAATGATGAGTGTGTGAGGCATAAGGAGTAATAGAAATGCCATTATGTTGATAATCTGTAATTGTGCGGAAATTATGTGCATTTTTAAGTGTTTTTAATCGCGCATTTAAGCCTACATCAGATGATGAAGTGTAATCAAACGAGGCTTTGTTGCGCATATCATTCCTTGTTGGAGAGAATTAGATGTTTTGGAGTAAAATTATATCTTAAATTCTTATATAAAGGTTGAGTTATGCTAGATTTAAAAGCTTTAGATTTGGCGCATATTTGGCATCCTTGCACACAAATGAAAGACCACGAAACATTACCACTTATCCCTATTCAATCAGCAAAGGGCGTGTATTTATATGATTTTGAGGGAAAGTCGTTTATTGATGGTATCAGTAGTTGGTGGGTGAATCTTTTTGGGCATTGCAATCCTTTTATTAATGCAGCCATTATGCAGCAATTAGAACAACTAGAGCATATCATCTTAGCTGGATTCTCACACAAAGGCATCATTACTTATTCGCAGAGATTGTGTGCCTTGCTCCCGCAGAGTTTGCAAAAATGTTTTTATGCTGATAATGGCTCAAGCGCAGTTGAAGTAGCGTTAAAAATGAGCTTCCATAGTCATTATAATGTAGGCAATAAAGAAAAAAATGCATTTTTATCCCTTAACAATGCTTATCACGGCGAAACTTTAGGGGCTTTAAGTGTGGGTGATGTAGGGCTTTATAAAAGCACTTATGAACCTCTTTTGCTTGAAACTTTAAATACGCCTGTGCCATCGGGTATATGGAATCCTAATGATGGTGCAATAAATGGAGATTATCACAAAGAGATTGAAGCCTTGGAGCAGATTCTAAAAAAGCACGCTCATCGCATTTGTGCGTTTATCCTTGAGCCTTTATTGCAGTGTGCGGGAGGTATGAATATGTATCCTGCTGCTTATGTGAAAGAGGCGTGTGCATTGGCACGAAAGCATAATATTCATATTATTTTTGATGAAATTGCTGTGGGATTTGGGCGCACAGGCAGTATGTTTGCCCTAGAGCAATGCGATGTAGTGCCTGATTTTCTCTGCCTCTCTAAAGGCATTACAGGTGGGTATCTCCCCTTGTCTGTTGTGGTTACGAACGATAGTATTTATCAAGGATTCTATGCGCGTTATGAGGAGCAAAAAGCCTTTTTGCATTCCCATAGTTATACAGGCAATGCCCTAGCCATAGCTGCTGCAAATGCTGTATTGGATATTTTTGAGCGAGATGATGTTATACTTGCTAATCATTCTTTAAGTGCCGCCATAGCTAAGCAATGGTCTATGCTCTCAAAGCATAAAAAAGTAGCTAGTGTGCGTGTGTGCGGAATGGTGTTTGCATTTGATTTGATTGGGTGTAAGCTTACAAGAGCGGGATTATATGTGTATGAGCAAGCACTTGCAAAAGGTGTGTTGTTGCGCCCTTTGGGGAACACGATTTATTTTATGCCACCTTATGTGATAAGCCTTGAAATCGCTGAATATGTATGCAATGTGCTTGATAGCATTTTAGAAAATGAATTTTGATAGAGAATTTATAATAACTCTTGGATATAAGGCGTGAGCTCACAAGAGAGCTTGTTTGCAGCAGAATCTAAACTCTGTGTTGTATAAGATTGTATATGCACAAGCGGGATTTTTGTATAAGAGCGCACAAATTCATCAATCTCATCGCGATGTGTATCTTTGGTATCTTTAAGCATAACAAGTGCAAGAATAGGCATATTCTGCATAGCGTGTAATGTGAGCAAGATATGATTAATACAGCCCAAATAGTATCTCCCCACAACAATAGCAGGGCGAGGATGAGCAAGGATATAATCAAAGAAAGTATGCTTATCATCAAGTGGTGTGAAAATCCCTCCTGCAAGTTCAATAAGGAGCTTATCAGATTGTGGAATCTTCAAATGCAGCCCATTATATGTTAGATTTTCATATTTACGCCCGATATGAGGAGAAGCAGCAGTGCGAAGAGTGAGTGCAGAGGGTAAAATCTCTGTGTTTGGGGAAAGTTCTTTCACACGCTGCTCATCTGTCGGACTTCCTGCTTGAAGGAGTTTAAAATAAGTATATGAAAATGCCTTGCAAAAAGCTGCACTGAAGTGCGTTTTGCCTACATCTGTATGGATTCCCGCGATATAAAGCTGACGCAACATCGTATTCATTAGTCTAAGCCTTATGCAAGTGCATAAATACAGAATCTATTTTACAAGTGGCATAAGCTCTTTAGCAATGCGCTCAAGTTCCTCTTTCATCGGGGCACATTGCACGATAAGGAGATTAAGTCCCGCTTCCTCGTAGGCTTTGATTCTTTGTGCGACTTGCTCGGCTGTGCCGACAAGATTAGAGCGCAAACCACGATTAGAAACGCTATAATCATACTTAGAAACTTCCACATCAAGTTGAGAATTGCCTGTGAAATTTTGATAGGAATTTTCATAATCTGCATAATTTTTAATTGTTGTGATTCGCTCTAGCTCTTTTAACGCTTCTTCCTCTGTATCTCTAATGATGATATAAGTAGCCATTCCAAAGCCTTTAAAGGGGGCTAAACCAGCCTTTTGTTTTCTTGCTTTCATATCAGCGATTTTTTCTCTTACTTCCTCTATTGTGCCTCCGTGCATTAAATATTTATCTGCAAAGCGCGTAATGGCTTCTCTTCCCCTTTCACTTTCTCCTCCTGCATATACAAGTGGCATTTTAGGAGGTTTGGGTTCATTAAATGAATTTTCAAAATGAAAATATTTGCCTTGATGACTAAAGGGACTCTTGCTCCAAAATCCCCTTAAAACATCGGTATATTCGTGTGTAAGTGCATATCTATCATCGTGCCCATCAAAACTTATGCCATATTGCCTCGCTTCCTCTGCCCACCACGCTGAAACCATATTAATGCTAAATCGTCCTCCGCAAATTTGCGAAATCGTAGCAATTTGCTTTGCTGTGATTGCAACTTGATGATATTGCGGACGCAAGGCTGCGAGAATCTCAATTTTTTTCGTAACTGCGGCTAAGCCATTTGCAATAGCCCACGCATCAAGCGCAGGAGCTTTTTCGCCTTTAATATCGTTTAAATAAAGTTCAGGCACGAGCGTAAGCACATAGCCAAGATCTTCGGCGCGCAGTGTCAAGTCTTTGATATACTCCCAAGTGCCTTGTGTGCTATCATTATCAACATTTCTAAGCCAACTTCCCCAAACAGGTGTCCAATATCCAAATTCCATAAATGCCTCCTTGAAATTTAATTAACGATTTTTTGCCATTCTGTGTTAAGAAAGGCTACGATTCTATCTGCTGCTCTGTGAGGAACTTTAGATTCCACAGATTTGTTGTAGTTCGTATTTGTATTAATATCATACACGACTAATTCACCTTGCGTATTTTCCATAAATTCTACGCCCGCAACCTCAATTTTGTGTGTTTGCAAAAATGTTTCAAGCTTTGCAATAAGCGGTGTTTGTGCATTAATGTCCTCTCTGATACTAAATTTATCACCACTTACTTCACACATTGCTCCTGCAAGAGCAGGGGTAGAATCTTGTATTTCGCACATTCCACCTGCAAGTTTTGGCAAAGATTCAATATTGCACGCATCTGCTGGGCAAAGCTCAAATGAACCTGCACTCGTATCAACGCGCACAGCATAATGAAATTTACCACCAATAAATTCTGCGCGTGTGATAAAAAACTCTTTACTTTTAATGTATTCTTGCAAAAGTGTAATGCCATCAATGGCTTCCTCAAATGCACTTGAATGCACATATTCCCTAAAAGATTCAAAACTTTCAAAGAGTTGCACACCAAGCCCCTTGCCTCCTTGATTATGTTTGGAGATAAAGGGAGTTTGCAGTGTTTGTGCTACCTCAAGCAAATTCGTTTTGCCAAAACACGCATAGGTTTTTGGCGTTAAGAATCCCGCAGTATTGAGCGCAAGGTATTGTTTGATTTTACTTACTTCAAATTCAAGCACCGATGAGCCATTAATGACACGCCTATTATAGGAATGTAGCCATTGCAAAATGGCGCGTCCATATTCTTTGGCGTATTTGTGTTCTCGTGTGTGGCAAGATGCACTAAGTCGCGACCAAAACACGCCTTGAGGAGGCTCTTTGTCAAGGGAAATAGCACCTTCTGTGAGAATAATCTCTTGAAATGGCACTTTTGCGCGTTCAAAGGCTTCTCTAAAGGGTGGAATCCACTCTGGATTCTCGTGGATAATAAAAATACCATTGTGTAACTGATTATACAACATTACTTATTCTCCTTTGTTCTGCCTGTGTTATCATAATCGTTGATAGTTGATTTTTCGCCCCCTACTCTGTATTTTGAAGCGATATGTTCATCGCCAAGTCTATCGCCTTTGCCAAAGAGTTTATGGCGCAAACTCCCTTGCGTGTAAGATTCTTTATACACTCCTCGTTTTTGGAGTTCAGGGACGATAAACTCTACTACATCTTCAAAAGTGCCCGGTGTAGTAGCATACGCGAGATTGAATCCATCAGCGTCAGAATATGCGATAAAATCTTGCAGAATGTCAGCTACTTTTTGTGGGCTTCCAACGAATTTTGGTCCTTGACAGCCTATGCCTGTAAGCTCAATCAAATCTCTTAGTGTCCAAACTCGCCCATCATCTGTGGTAGAGTTGCTCAAAGCCTCCACTTGTGCAACTATGGCATTTGATTGGATATTGCTTAATGGGTCATCAAGCTTGTATCTGGATAAATCTACACCGAGCCAACCTGAATTGATGACAAGTGAGCCTTCAACACTTGCATAAGAAAGCAAATCTTTATATTTGGCTTGAGCAAGATTCTCATTTGCATCAGTGATGATTGTAGCAAGCACATAGATTTTTGCGCTATATGGGTCGCGTCTAGCTTTGATAAGCGCATCACGCACTTGTTTAACTGCGATTTTAGCATATTCTTTAGTAGGAGGTGCAATGAAAATTGCTTCTGCGTGTGTAGCGGCAAACTCTCTCCCACGAGCGGAATTTCCTGCTTGAAAGAGCACAGGGGTGCGTTGAATGCTTGGCTCACAGATGTGGATTCCGGGCACATCAAAATATTTGCCGTGATGTCCTATGTGGTGAATCTTCGCAGGATTTGCAAAATCACCACTTGCCTTATCTAAAATCACCGCGTCATCTTCCCAACTTCCCTCTAAAAGTTTATAAATGACTTCCATATACTCATCAGCTATGTTATAACGCTCATCGTGAGGCGATTCACTTGAGCCCATATTTTTATTTGCACTTGGGAGATAGCCTGTAACGATATTCCAACCTACGCGTCCTTTGGTAAGATGATCAAGCGTGCTAAGGCGGCGTGCAAAAGGAAAAGGGTGCTCAAAAGGCACACCTGCAGTTACACCAAAACCTAAATGCTGCGTAACTGCTGCGCCAATTACAGCAAGTTGTGTAGGGTCATTCACAGGCACTTGTAAAGCAGTTTTGAGCGCACCTAAATCATTGCCACCATAAATATCATATACCCCGATGACATCAGCGATAAAAATTGCATCAAATAACCCTTTTTCTGCCACTTTTGCAATATTTTGCCAATACTCAATATCTTTATATCGTAGTGCTTGGTCTTTGGGATAGCGCCATAACCCCGGACTAAGATGAGAAATACAATTCATTTCAAAAGCGTTAAAATGAATGGGTTTTGCCTCTTTCATTGATGCCTCCATTTTTTAGATTTGGTTAAGCTGGTTTCAACTTATGAAGTGTATGATACTCACATTTTTTTAAAAATACAATATGTAATTATAAAAATTTGTAAATTAGTGCTACTTTTTTACTCATATTTCAAATATTTTTAGAATCTGTGGAGCAAATAAAAAGTAAAATATATTTAAAGGAATAGATAGTATTGAAATATTAATCAAATGTTGCATAATGATTTGTGGCTAAAAGTAATGAAAGAGGGTGCTAGGTTAAAGTGATTGTGTTGGGAGAGAATCTTTAAAGATTAAAGATTCTCAAAAGTGTTGAGGTGCTTATTTTTTAAGTAAGCCACCAGCCATACTTGCTGCTCCACCTGTTTTTGCATCAGCTTTATCCATTAGCTCTTTTTGCTTTTTGTCAGCTTCAGCTTTTGCCGCATCTACTGCCTCTTTTTTCTTTGATTCAGCTATGTCTTTTGCGCTTTTTCCGCTTGCTAGGTCAGAAGCTGCACCAACAGCACTTCCTTTAATATCAAAAGCACTAGCCACAGAGGCACTAAAGATGATTCCCATTGCTATAATGAATAGTTTTTTCATAATAGTCCTTTCGTGTTAAAATCAGTAGGATAGCCTACAAACTCATTCTATAAGCGCAAAGAAAACAAATAGCAACAAGAAAATTTATTATCAAATATAATATTTTGGCTACACACTTGGATTTAGGTAAGAATTGTTAGTGTGGGATTCTGTAAGGGGAAATCACTCACTTAAAGGCGGGGCTTTCACCCCACACCCTAGTGTTTGATATTAACTTCAAATTTAAACCCAAAGAGTCTAAATTTTAGGTATAATTCAAATCTAAGGCGTTCGCTATGATTTTTCATAACAAAGCCTTTTAAGTGGTTTAGCCCCTAACCGCAAGGTAGGGGCATTGTAATTATAGCATATTTTCTACTACCTACCACGCCCTAAATCACGCTTTCTTGGCTCATTTTTTATTTTCTCTATTGCTTCAAGGCTTTTTTCTTGCATTCGTTCTAAGGGTGTTTGTGGTGCTTTTTCTTGTGCTATTGCATTGTTGTAGGGCATTGGAGCGTAAGAGTAAGCCATTTTTCATAAGAGGGTTGTGCTTTGGCTTCAACAGCAATGATTTGGGGAATTTCATAGCTGTGATGGGCAAGTATCATCTTTTCAATTTTCTTATAATGCGTAGGCAATGTTTTCAGAATAAGGAGATATTCGTTTTCTTTACATATTGTATCCTTACCCTTTTTTTGCCATATATAACTGCTTTTTATTTTGTGCCTTTGCACACACGCGATGAGGCGAGATTGTAAAAAGAGCCGCGTAAGGCTTTTGGCTTCTTTTTTACTTGAAGTGGTTGTGTAAATAATAAGCATAAAAACTCCTTATAGAATCAAAATGAAGATAATTATATGCTTATTGAAGTTAAAGTTAGCCCATATTTTGGACTATTATATATTAATAGCTATACTTTGGGTTTTATTTATTTCAAGGAGTGTTTATGCTAATAAAGAAAAATTTAGGTTTGGTGCTAATATGTTGTCTTGCTGGAAATATAGCTTCTGCAAGCGAAGAGAAAAAACTAAGTGATGCGCAAAGTATCGCAGATGTTTTTTATCGTTTAAATGGCAATGCGGTAAAACCTAAACAAAAAATCAATCATACAAAAGGTTTTTGCGCAAGTGGCGAGTTTATCCCAACAAAAGACATCACTTCTAGTATTGATGTTCCTTTGCTTTTTCAAGAATCAATTCCTGTGGAGATTCGCTATTCATTGGGAGGTGCTCAACAAGATGACAAAAGCAAGCCTAGGGGAATGGCACTCAAGTTTCAAGGAGATAAAGATACTTGGACAATGGTAATGCTTAATAGCGAAATCAATTTTGCCAAGAATCCTCAAGAGTTTGAGCAATTTTTTGCAATGAGAATCCCCCAAGAGAATGGGAAGCAAGATATAGAGAAAATCAAAAGACTTACGCAAAAAGTAAGCTCTTATAGGAATTTTGAGGCGTATATGAAAAATGTAGGTATATCAAGCTTAGAACACACAGGCTTTTATAGTATTCATACATTTTGGTTTCAAGCACCGCATAAAAAATCCACGATTGCAGCGCGGTGGAAATTTGTCCCAAAAGATGGGATAGAATATTTAAGTGAGCAGGAACTCTCAAAGTTGGGTAAAGACTTTTTGCTTTCTTCTTTTAAATCTTATACAAAAAATAAACCAATAGAATATGATATGTATCTCATCTATCCGAACAAACAAGATGCCACAAATGATACAACTGCACTTTGGAAAGGAGCGCATAAGGAAACATTAGTGGGCACACTCAAAGTGCAAAAATATAGCGGCACGAAGTGTAATGCAGAAGTGTATTTTCCATCAGACTTACCCACAGGGGTGCAACCGCCAAAAGACCCGCTATTTGATACGCGAAATGCTACCTATGCCATTACTTTTGGCAAAAGGCAATAGATTCTACAATAAGGCTATGTGAGAATACCTAAGAGAGTACTTTGGTTTTAGAGTTAAAGTGATTTAAGATTCTATAACCACTTGGGATTTGCAGTAAAGCTCACAGAAAGCCATATTTTATAGCTTGGAATCTCAAGGGCTTTTTCAATACGCTCACGAATGCAATCAAATTCTTTCATAGTCGTGGGCTTAAAATTTTCGTGTGTCAGAATATTGACTTCTACCATATAAAATCGCCCTGATTTTGCCGTATGCGTGTCATAGTCGCTAAAACCAAATTCCTCGCTTAAATGTTCCATAATCTGCGTGATTTTTTCATCAATTTCAGCTGGGGCTACCATAATCAAATCTTTGAAGTTTGCAATAGCTATGCGAATAGGTGATATACAAAGGAGCAAGGAAAGCACAGCTAAAAGTGCTGGGTCAATATAGTATGAAAGAGTGCTTATAGAATCTGTAAGGGTATCGCTCATATCGCCCAAATATGGCAACATATAAATCACACCAAAAGCCAACAATGTGCCTAAATACAGCACACAATCAATTTTCCATTCTGTATTATCTACTTGAATCAAATCAGATTCTAACACTTTTGCATACAGCGAGGTATAGGCAAACAAAGCCGCACAAAATATAAACGCACACGCACTATATATCGCTGCACCGCCAAGTTCTACTTCATAGCCACCATTAATGATACTTTGCAACGCATTGATAAAGGCATATATGCAAATAAAAACAAGCACGAGAGATTTAAAGAGATTGACCATTGGCTCAAAACGCACATAGCCATATTGGAAAATATCATCATCTTCTTTATAGATATAACGCGAAGTTACCACACTAAGCGCACCTAAGCCTACGCTAATAAGCGCAACAAAACCATCAAAAATCACTGCCATAGATTTGACTAAAATCCCAAAACTTATGCCAAAAATGGCTAGAGCAAGCGCACCAAACATTGAAGCTTTCAGCACGAATTGTTCTTTTTGTGCAGCCTTGAAGGTATCTTGGAGTGAATCTTTAAGATTTTTAAGCGATGAACGCGAGGTGGATTCTCTTTTAGGCAGGGATTGTGCAGATTTTGGAGTAAAACGCAATTTATGATTGCGCACACTTGTGCCATAGTTGATGTGATGCGAATCTTTATTGTATGGCATTTGCGTGATAATCCCCTTTACTCATAGTAATTGTGAATAAAAACACAATCATAACAAAATATTGCATATATAGCATCTTTAGTATAGAATACGAGCTTTATTCTATAACATTATGGAGCAAAGTATGGCAGCAATTAAAAAAGTCGTTTTGGCATATAGTGGCGGGCTTGATACAAGTGTGATTTTAAAATGGCTTGGAGATAATTATCATTGTGAGGTTGTAACTTTCACAGCTGATATTGGACAAGGCGAAGAAGTTGAACCTGCGCGAGAAAAAGCTTTAAAACTTGGGATAAAAAGTGAAAATATCTTTATTGAAGACTTGAGAGAGGAGTTTATCAAAGATTTTGTTTTTCCTATGTTTCGTGCAAACACTATTTATGAGGGCGAATATTTGCTTGGCACAAGCATAGCGCGCCCTCTTATTGCAAAAAGGCTTGTTGAGATTGCCT
Organism: Helicobacter sp. MIT 21-1697; assembly: GCF_026241255.1. Classification (NCBI taxonomy): domain Bacteria; kingdom Pseudomonadati; phylum Campylobacterota; class Epsilonproteobacteria; order Campylobacterales; family Helicobacteraceae; genus Helicobacter; species Helicobacter sp. MIT 21-1697. The sequence continues at coordinate 91,193 of NZ_JAPHNC010000004.1, forward strand.
CAAAGGTAGGTGCAGATGCGATAGCACACGGCGCGACAGGAAAAGGCAATGACCAAGTGCGCTTTGAGCTTGGCGCGTATGCACTTAATCCTCATATAAAAGTTATCGCTCCTTGGCGCGAATGGGACTTAAACAGCCGAGAGAAGCTCCTAGCTTATGCAGAATCTGCAGGGATTGCTATTGAGAAAAAGCAAAATAAATCGCCTTATTCAATGGACGCAAATTTATTGCATATCAGCTATGAGGGGCAGATTCTAGAAGACCCAAATGTTCAGCCAGAAGAGGATATGTGGCGTTGGAGTGTTTCGCCTTTAAATGCGCCAGATAAGCCAGAATCTATTAGCATTGAGTTTAAAAATGGTGATGGTGTCGGCATTAATGGTGTGAAACTTAGTCCTGCACGTTTTTGGGAGAAACTTAATGAGTTAGGAGGCAAACACGGCATTGGACGCCTTGATTTGGTAGAAAATCGCTATGTGGGTATGAAATCACGTGGTTGCTATGAAACGCCCGGTGGCACGATATATTTAAAAGCTCATCGTGCAATAGAATCTCTTTGCCTTGATAGAGAAGAGGCACATTTAAAAGATTCTATAATGCCAAAGTATGCGGAGCTTATTTATAACGGCTATTGGTTTAGTCCAGAACGCGAGGCACTGCAAGCACTCATTGATAAGACACAGCAAAGAGTAAGTGGCATAGTGCGTCTTGAACTCTATAAGGGAAATGTGATTGTCATAGGGAGAGAATCTAAAAATTCTTTATTTAATGCAGCATACAGCACTTTTGAGGAAGATAGTGTGTATAATCAAAAAGATGCAGCAGGGTTTATCAAACTCAATGCTTTGCGTTTTATTATTGCAGGAATTGCGCGTAAATGAGGATTGTTCGCGCTTATATCAGTTGCATTATATGTTCTCTTTCATTAATGGCACAAACTACACCTTTTGCGCTTGATTCTGATGACATCTCTCAAGTCGCTTCTTTGGCAGGAGCTGATTTTATGCAATCTGCATTTGTCAGAGATTCTAAAGGCGAGAAACAAAGGGTTTTAAGTATTTCAGATTTTAATAATTTAAGTGATTTTGACATTGATATACAGCTTTTAGCGCGTGAATTGGTGGTAGATATGCTGGATTCTAAACAATTTACATTGAGTGCCGCTATCGCGGGGAATGCTTTTAATGCAGACCCGATGTTAGATAAAATTCGCACTATGCGTAATAATGAGGAATTTAGAGATATTATTCCCAAGGGAAGCTTGATTACGCCTAGATATTCCTTAAGTGCAAGGATTACAAATGACATTACCACGCAGGGTAAGCTTAATATTGTAAGCTATCACTTTATTTTTAGCATTGTCAATCTTGAGAGTGGCTTGGTAGAGTGGGATTATATTGAGCATATCAAAAAAAGCTCTAAAGAAAGTCTCCCTCATCTGGAGAGAGAATCTCCTCAAGGGAGAATGTGTCGTGCAAGTGGGGCAGGAGCAAAAGAAGCAAAAGTAGCGTGTGAAATTGCCATAAGCGAGATTTGGCTAGGCATTTTTGAGAGTATTCCGCAGCATAAGAAAGAGCTTTTGCATTCTTATGCGTTGAAAGCTTGTGAGTTGGATTCTGCCTTTGGTTGTCGTGCTTTGGGGGCAAGTTATAAATTTGCAAAGCAAGATTTAGCTCAAGCAAAGAAGTATTATCAAAAGTCTTGTGATGGTAAAGATGGTGGGGGGTGCTATAATCTTTCAATTTTGTATGAACACGCACAAGGCAGCTCACAAGATATTGCTTTGGCAAAGGAATACGCACATTTAGCGTGCGAATATGGCTTTAAAGCAGGCTGTGAGAATCTCCAAGCCTTAGCGCAATATAATCAAAATGAGGAGCTTGATAAATATGGCACAATGTATAAAAGAGATTGCGAAAATGGTTTAGGTATAGCTTGTGGAAACTTATCATCTTATTATTATCACGGATTAGGCGGAGCAAATAAGAATCACACACAAGCGAGAATCCTTTTGCAAAAGGGTTGTGAGCTCAAAGATACAAATAGTTGTTATCAGCTAGGTTTATGGGAAATGCAAGGACTTGGTGGAGCACTCAAAGATGCAAATAACGCACTAAAGCATATTACTTTTGCGTGTGAGGGTAATGTAGCAAAGAATTGCAAAGCGGTGGCAAGTCTTGATAAAGACAAACAATCTCTTTATAAATGCGAAAATAACGCAAAAAATATCGCAAATGCTGCGTGTTTAAGCGCAGGAGGCATATACGAGCACGGCTTTGATAGTATAAAAAGTGAGAGCGCATTAGCTTTGAAGTATTATAAAAAAGCTTGTGATGGCGGATTGGATAATGGTTGCACATCGTATAAAAATGTGCAACAAAAAGTGAAATAAGCAAATCTCCGCCTTTTAAAGCGCATTGTAAAGTTTGGCATTATACAATATGGCTTTTGATTTCAAAATGGGAGCAATATATGGCGCAAGTTATTACAATCACTTCGGGCAAAGGTGGTGTGGGGAAATCTACCGCAACTGCAAATCTTGCTGTGGGTTTGGCTATGGAGCTAGAATCTAGTGGCAAGAAAGTTGTAGCGATAGATTTTGATATTGGTTTGCGCAACCTTGATATGCTCCTTGGGCTAGAAAATCGTATCGTATATGATGTCATTGATGTAATGGAGGGTAAATGCAATCTCGCCCAAGCTCTCATCAATCATAAAAAAACGAAAAACCTTTTCTTTCTCCCAGCATCACAAACAAAAGATAAAACAATCCTTGATAAAGATAAAGTGGGTGCGCTCATTAATGAGCTCAAAAATGGATTTGACTATATCCTTATAGATTCTCCAGCAGGGATTGAGAGTGGCTTTGAGCACGCGATATTGTGGGCGGATAGAGCGCTTATTGTTGTTACGCCAGAAGTGAGTTCGGTGCGTGATAGTGATAGGGTGATTGGCATTATTGATGCAAAAAGCCATAAAGCGCAGCAAAATGAAGAAGTCCAAAAGCATATCATCATCAATCGCATTAAGCCAGAGCTTGTGAAAAAGGGCGAAATGCTTTCAACTGATGATGTGCTTAATATCCTTGCATTACCGCTTATTGGGCTTATCCCAGAGGATAGTAAGATTGTGAGTGCGACAAATTCTGGTGAGCCTGTGATTTATACCCAAGCACCAAGTGCAAAAGCTTATGCACGAATTGCTAAGAGAATCTTAGGGCACGAAGTTGCTTTTGCAACTTTAGAAAGTGAGGGAGTGATGAACACACTCAAAAGGATTTTTAAATGAGCTTTCTTAATATATTTGGGCATAGCTCACAAAAAAGCGCGACTTTAGCAAAAGAGCGTCTTAAGCTTGTTTTGGCACACGAACGAACAGCAAATATTCCCTATCTTGAAGATATGCAAAAGGAGATTCTCCAAGTTGTGCAAAAATATACGCGCTCAAGCAAAATTGAATTTAGCACAAACAGCAACCAAAATATTAACACCCTTGAGGTAGAAATCACATTAGGAAACTAAGTGATAATGCGTATTTGGTTTTTTGTGCTTTTATGTGTGTGTCATATAAATGTATGGGCAGATTCTATTCTCACTTTCTTACAGGATACATCAGCACCTACGCAGAGTGCAGAGCAGTACATTTCAATACAGCACCCCATTATACAAGGTTTTAATAAAGCATTTTCACAGATTCATTCAGATAATTTTATCAACCTTGATTCTCAAGCAAACTCTTTAGATGCTCCCCCTCCAAAACAGCAAGATTCTCAATCTCTAAGCACACCATCTCCTGCACCGCAAAGTGTTACAAAGCCAAAGGTGTTGCTTATTATGGACGATCTTTCTACGCTTGCGCAAATAAGGCATTTAGAATATCTCAAGCTCAATATCACACCCTCTATTTTTCCAAAGACAAAGCATAATCCCTCTACTCCACATCTCGCACAACGCGTACTTAAAAATGGCAAAAGTTTTATGATTCACCTCCCACTTGAAGCCCAACATTTTATACAAAAAGAGTTAGAGCCCATAAAAATGGGTGCAAGTAGAGAATCTATTAAGCAAGATATTTTGGCGATTAAAAATGACTTTCCACAGCTTGTGTATCTCAACAACCATACAGGGAGTAAATTTACCCAAAGTAAAGCCGATATGATAAATCTTTTAAGCGTATTTGATGAATTGGGATTAAAGTTTATTGATAGTGTTACAACTTCACACCCTGCAAGTGAAAGTATCGCTAGAGAGCAAAAGCGGCTTATTATGGCGCGTGATATTTTTTTGGATAATCAAAGTGATGTTGCCTATACCAAAGCCCAGCTTAAATCTTTGATGAAAAAAGCGCAAAAAAAAGGCTATGCGATTGCCATTTGCCACCCTCACCCAACGACTTTTAGAGCATTAGCACAAATGAGAGACGAGATTAATGCTACTTTGGAGCTTATTTCGCCTCAAGAGTTAGAATCTTATCTCCTCGCGCATACCACATATTATGTGCGCTCGCCATTTACGCCATAAAGTGTGCATAATGATTGCCGATATTGCACCTCTTGAGAATTTGCCCAAAGCCTTTGAAATCCTCACAAATCCGCCACAAAAGCTTTTTTATCGTGGAAAAAATGCAGCAATTTCTACTTTGCTTGAGTGTGAGCATAAAATCGCCATTGTTGGCACACGCAAACCTAATCCTTATACAAAATCCTTTGTCGCCACACTTGCGAATAAAATTGCGCATAATAATGGTGTGGTAGTAAGTGGTGGGGCTTTGGGTGTAGATATTATCGCTCATACTCACGCTTATCCGCGCACGATTATGTTTTCTCCGGCGAGTTTAGAGATACTCTATCCTAAGAGTAATGCAGATATGATTAGCAAAATGATGCAAGAGTGCCTTGTTTTGAGTGAGTATGAAAAGGAGTATATGCCCCATAAGTATAGCTTTTTGGAACGAAATCGCCTTGTCATTGCTTTAAGTGATAAGGTGATTATCCCTCAAGCTGACAAGCAAAGTGGCTCAATGCAGAGTGCGCGCATTGCTTTGGAGTTGGGAAAACCTCTTTTTGTGCTACCTCATCGCGTAGGTGAGAGTGAGGGCACAAATGCTTTACTTGCTTCAGGGGAGGCACAGGCTATTTATGATGTGAATGCTTTTATAGAATCTATTTTTGGAGCACAGAGTATAATAAGAGACGAGGATGATGAGATTTTGCGTTTTTGTGCAAACAATCCAAGCTTTGAGGAAGCTTATGAGCGCTTTGGTGCAAAGATATATGAATACGAGCTTGAGGGAAAAATCATTAGAGAATCTAGCTTTATACGCGTGCCATAAATGAATATTTACTAAAGAATGCCACAATCACAACTTTAAATTTATTTCAAAGGAAACTTATGACTGATTTAGATTTGCAAAACAAACTTGAAGAGAATGCTCAGAAACTTAATGCCGCATTTGAACAAAATGCTTCTTTAATTGCTTATATTTTCGCATTTTTTGCTACTTTTGTGCCATTGCTTGGCACATATATCGTGCGCAAGGATTTTGCTAAAGAGAGTATCAATAAGGCTTCAGGAGTAGCATTGCTTCAAGCTTTACTTTTATTCATATTTGCACTTATACCTTTTCTTGGGTGGTTTATACTTATACCCATTGCTGGGGTTATCTTTGCAGTGCTCAATATCCTCGCTGTGATGAAGGCTTACAAATCAGATAGTGTCAAAAAAAGCAAATAATGACACATAACATTCTTGCGTGTGATGTGGGGCTGAAGCGTATTGGCTTAGCCACACTGACACAAGGCATTATCCTCCCTCTCACTCCTATTATTCGTAGTAATCGCAATCAAGCCGCAAAAGAGCTTACCAATGTCCTCAAAGAGCGTGATATACACATACTTGTCGTGGGAATGCCAAGTGGTGGAGAGGCGGCACATAGTGATATGCAAAAGCGTATTTCTCATTTTATTGCGCTTCTTGACTTTGAAGGTGAGATGTGCTTTGTCAATGAAGACTATACAAGCTCCAATGCTTTAGAATCTCTCTCGTATATGAAAAGACAAAATCGTGCTAAAGCCCAAAAAGATGGGCGCATAGATTCTCTAAGTGCGTGTGAAATCCTGCAACGATATATGCAATCGCATAATATTTAGAATCTCAAGCGATTAGAGATGCTCAAATACTTTCTTTCATACATATTCTCTTTTTCCCTCAAATCTCACTTCAATTTCAGCAATATTTAAGCGGGGGGGGGGGGTATAATTCTCCCTTTTATTGCAAAAAAATAAAAAGGAGAATATATGCAAGAAGAAAATGGACAACTTCAGGCGTCAATAATAAGTGGGAATTGGGAGGGTAAAGTCTCTAAAGATTCTTTAATGTTATTACAAGGGAGATTAGCTCAAGTTACAAATGAAAACGCAATAGCGTCCTTTGGACTTATCCAACTTAAAAGCCCTGTGGTAGGATTAATTTTAGGTTTGCTTTTTGGTGGATTGGGTGTAGATAGATTCTATAAGGGTGATATGGGGCTTGGAGCACTTAAGTTAATTGTTTTTATCATTGGTTTTGCTTTATCATTCTTAATTATTCCTCCTATTTTTCCTTGTATTTGGATATTGCTTGATTTTTTTCTCGTGTATAGAGGTATAAGAAAAGATAATTTTGAGAAAATAAATAAGCAATTATTGCTTTCAGGCGTATGAGAATATTGATTATTGCATAAGGGGGCAAAATGAAAAGATTGATTGTGAGCATAGCCTTGATAATAGGGATAGTAAATGCAGAGGTTGAAAATGAAGTGCCTTTGGTTCTTTCTTTTGAGGAGATACATTTACCAAAGGCAGCACAGGAATTTAACAATGCAAAAGTTAAGCTTATCAAAGCCAAGACAGATGAAGAGCAATGGAGCAATACAATGAAGCAGAGATATGAAACAAGAAGGTGCTCTGCTGCAGAACATTGCATAGATTTTGGAAAATATCTTGGTTTTTATGATAAATACGATACATATGAGTATTTTCGATGGGCTGATGCTAAGGAAAATGGTGAAAATTTTAAAATATCTCCGCAGAAAAAAGCAAAATTTGAATCACTTAAAAAAGCTATAGGGCAGCTACATACAGATAGAGAAAAATTGAGAAAATTACAATCACTAGAAGAACTTGCAAAAAGAGAGCTTGCCAAAGCGGAATATTATAAGAGTATAGCACAAATCAAACAAGACGATGAGATTAAGGCACAGGAGAAATATGATAAGACAATTTTGCTTTTGAAAAATTATGAGAGTGCTAAGAACAAATACCTTAAAGATGAAAAAGAACACGAAATAATTAAGGCACGCAAAAATAAACTAGAAAAAGAGCTTAAGCAAGTAAATAAGGAGTTTGATAGAGCAAAGTATAACAAACTAGAGGCAGAGTTAGAGAATCTACGAGAGGAGTCAAGCTATGGTGTGTCTTCCTCTAGTGTAGATGAGGCATATCAAAAATTTGAAAATGCACTAGATAAATTGATAGGTGAGCTTTAATTTGTGATATAATGGCTTTATGAGTAGAAAAGAAAAAATAAAAGTAATGATTGACCTATATAAGACTTTATTACTAAGTTTTATAACTGCATTGTTTGGCGTGTTGGGTTATACATTTATCAATTATGACACTTTTACAAACTTTAAAATAGCAATAGTTTCATTCATTGCTATTTTACTTCTTGTATGTATTGTTTTGTGTTTAATGCTTTTCCTTAGATTAGCAAATAAATTAGAAAAGGAGGATTAATGATAGCCTTAATAATAACTTTGATTTGTTTTGTTAGTGCTTGTGGAGCTATTATGCTAACACTTTTAAAATTGCAAGATGGGTTAGAATAATATCCAAAGACTAGAAACATTTTCTTTCCCTTACTCACTTTGCGCTACGCATTTACTCAACTCACTTTCTATAACTATCATCTTTCTCGGATTATTGATTATTCTTTCATTCCTCTAGAATCTTGCCCCTCAAATCTCACTTCAATTTCAGCAATATTTAAGCGGGGGGGGGGGGTATAATTCTCCTTTTTATTGCAAAAAAATAAAAAGGAGAATAAATGCAAGAAGAAAATGGACAACTTCAGGAACAACAAGCACAAATCGTTGGTGCAAAATGGCGGGGCAAGGTCCCAAAAAATCATTTGGAATTACTCCAAGGGAGATTGGCTCAAATTACAGATGAGAAAAAAATCGCTTCTCTAGGGCTCATTGAACTCAAAAGCCCTGTGGTAGGATTGATTTTAGGTTTGCTTTTTGGTGGATTGGGTGTAGATAGATTCTATAAAGGTGATACTGGACTTGCAATCGGTAAGTTTTTATCGTGTTTTATTATTGTTGGATTCTTTTGGACGATTATTGATTGGTTCTTAGTATGGAAAGGCATTAAGAAAGATAACTTTGAGAAAATCAATAATCAACTGCTGCTCTCTGGAGTGTAGAGATTGGCTTAAGGTTTAAATAAAGCCAAGAGAGCAAAGGCTTTTGAATCTCTTGTGTATGAGGGATATGTGCAGTAAATATAGCACAGAAAGAGGGGGAGATGAAGTTTATAAAGGTTTTGGGGTTTGCATTTGTTTTAATTCTATTGAGTGCGTGTGTAACAGATAGTATGTTGGAGCAGGAGCTAAGCCATTTGCAAGAAGTAGGTGAAAGTATAGAATCTGCCATGCAAAAAGAGCTCAAACCCGAACTCAAAAAGCTCCTCAAAGAAAAACTCAAACATATCAAAGCGTTGCAAAAAAAGCTACAAGCAGAAATCAAATGGATACGAGAAAAGGAATTAGGTATCTTGGATATGGATAAGAGCCTTAAAGTGTTAAAAGAAATGCGAATCTTGGTAGAAAAAGAACAAGCGCTTGATGAAAAAATCATAAAAACCCTTGCAAAAGAGCATAAGCAAAAAGAGCAACAAAGAGAAGAAAAGCTCAAACAACTCTTTGGCATAGCGCTCAATAATGCACTTGATGAAAAAAACGCTGCCCTCACATTGGCGATGAAAGAAAATGAGACAAAAACACAAGAGCAAATCCAAAAGATAAAACAAATGCTAGAGCAAATGCAGCATCAAAAGCTAGGCATTGAAAAAGAAAAAGAGTATAAGAGGGCTTTGAATCTTGCATTAGAACAAAATAAGATAAAGTATCTCAAAGCGCAAATTGAGGAAATGTTGCAACAAAAAGAAGCACAAATGCAGAAACTAAAGGGGAATAAATGAGGGCAAAGATTTTTGGTATTTTGGGATTAAGTTGTGCATTGGTGCTCTTTAGTGCGTGCTCAACAGATAAGAAACTAAAGATTATGCAAGAGCAAAAGCAAACGCTAGAGAGCTTAGAGGCATCAGTGCAACAGCTTCTATCCCTCCAAGAGCAGCTCAATGATTTTGAGCAAATGCAGCGGCAATTAGCAGAGGTGCGCAAAATAACAATACAAGTTAATTGTGATAAAGAAGCTCAAACGCAATGGACTTTGCCCCAAGAGGTAGAAAATATGTCAGAATCAGAACAACAAAAGCTTTGGCAAACCTTTGCAATTATAAGCCAAATGGAAAAAGATGGCGAGCTCAAACAGATAAATTCTCAAGTGCAGGAATTTTGCAAAGTGGTAGGGGAGTATCTAGCACTCAGTAAAATGCAATATATAATGCAAGAACTAGAGGAAAAGAAAGCATCAATGAGAGCCAAAGAGCAAAGCTGTAAAAGTATAAGCAATCAAGGAAAAAGAAAGCGATAAAATTTGAAAATGCGCTAGATAAATTGATAGGTGAGCTTTAATTTGTGATATAATGACCCTATGAGCAGAAAAGAAATCATTAAAGAGGACATTGCGACTTATAGGGCATATCTACTACTTCTAACAACCTCATTGTTTGGAATCATTGGATATGCAATAATCAACATTGAAACACTTACTACAACACAAATGATTTTAGGCGTTATAGTAAGCATTGTTTTATCTGCTAGTTTTGGATTATTACTCAAAAAATATCTAAAAACTAGAAAAATCTTGGAGGATATGGAATGATTAATGGCATAATACTTTTTAGCACTGCTTTAATTTGCTTGGTAGGTTGTTTTATTTATCTCGTCTCATCAATAGACAAAGCGCAAGATAATATTAAAAAATAGTGCTTGGACATCACTTCCTCACTTGCTTCACGCTATACACTCACTAAACTTAGAATCCCATATATTTAGGTTTTTGCTGGATTACTTGATTCTTTGATTTATTCTTCCCAAATTGTATCTGAATTTCAGTAATATTTAAGCGGGGGGGGGGGGGTATAATACTTCTCCTTAATAGCAAAAAAGAAAGAGGTTTGGGAATGTATCAAGAATCTGTTTGTAAAGATTTCATCACAAAATATCTTAGCGATAATACGCGTCATAGCTTTGATGATAATGATATAAAAATAAAGGCGTTTGAGGCTTTTGAATGCGAACTTTTTGTGCAAATCAGCCATAGGATTGTTATCAAAGTAAAAGAGCGCACTTCAAGTTTTGCCAAAGGTGAGCTGTATTCGGCAGGTGATTATCGCTCTATGGTGCAGCAAATAATAAGAGATGAATCTAAAAATCCGCAGCTTTTAGCCTTGCTGTATGAGCGTGTGCAAAGCAGTGAGTATGGAAAAGCACAAGGAATGCTCTGTGAGCTACCACAGAGCTTTTCGTATCAATCAACTTGCAAAGACTGCGCAGGAAAAGGATTTGTAAAATGCACAAATTGCAAGGGCGGACTTGTGAATTGTTCGGCTTGGGGTTGTGATAAAGGGAGAGTGAAAAAGAAACATAAGGATAAAAATGGCATAGAGCGGACATATTTTGAGGATTGCAGTAGGTGTCGTGGCACAGGCAAGATGGAATGTGGGAAATGCAAGGGCAATGGCGTAGTTGATTGTCGTACTTGTAATGCTTCAGGCACTACTATAACTACTGCTAGTTTTGAATGCCATATAGAATCTACCTATTCAATCAAAATCGCAAAAGGAGAGTATCCCTTTGAGCCTAAAGAAGTGATTAAAACCTTATACCAAGAGCAACTCAATACTTATGGAGAGAGCTCTCGCACCGATGTGCAGCAAAATGAGAGTGGCACAATAGAGCATTATCATATTAAGATTCCATTTGCAAGCTGCCAAACGCTTTATCACTCTCAAAGTTTTGAGTGGAGACTTTATGGCATAGATATGCAGGTGGAAAGTGATGGTGGGCTTCTCGTCTATATTTTTAGTAAGGATTTAGAAGCCTTCAAGCATTTGGCACAAAAACCTTATCTAAAGCCATTTTTGCTCATAAGGAGCTCTAAAATTATCAAAACTTTTATGGAATCCAAAAAAAACGAAGAAATCTTTGAAAAGATGCCAATAGAGGGATTTTTGCAAACTATAAAGCTGAAAAAACAATATACAAAGCAAGAAGTAGAATATTTAACAATGGGACAACGAGAATTGATGGGGAATATATGCAAAAAGCTGAGCATCACACAAGATTACCTGCGCGATACCTTGGAATCTATGTATGCTATAACATCAGCTTATTGTAGAGTATCTCGTGTATGGTGGTTTCTTTTTGCTCCAATTTTCTTTACCTTAGCTGTGCGCTTTGCAGCTGATTTTTTTGAAATTAGAGAAAATTTTGGTTTCATATTTATTTCAAGCATATTAGGTTCTATTGTTATTGGATGGCTTTATAGGAAGCTTACTCTTAGAATCTTTTTGGGCAAAGTAGTAGCGCAATGGGTAGATAAAGCTGGACTGAACAAGCTATATTTTTGGAGACATATATTTGCGTATATTGCTTTCTTTATCGTATTAGGCATTGGCATAAGTTTTGTTCCGCCTTTTGTATCTGATATTTTTGGAAATACGACTGAAATAAGTGAAGGAGTAAGTAATGAATGATTATACATTACGCAATTTTTTAAGAGGTTACGAATCATTTTTGATTCCAAACTATCAAAGAGACTATGCGTGGGAAGAAAGGAATTTTGAAGAATTATGGGAAGATTTAGAAGAAAGCATAGAGTTAGCAGATAGGGAGTCTTTACAAGATAAAGGACATTTTCTAGGCACGATTGTTATATCTCCTACAGAATCAAACAATAAAAAAAGAATTGATGTGATTGATGGGCAGCAGAGGCTTACTACAACTTTTATGCTTTTAATTGCATTATGGGAGAGATTAAGCGATAATGAGCGAATGTATCGTGGTAAAGATACTCTTTATAATGGCAATGACTACAAACTTCAAGTTTCCCAATCTAATAGGGATTTTTTTAAATGTATTTTGGAAAATGCTCAAAGCAACAATCTACCGAGTGAAACTCAATTAGCACTCAAGCCATCTACACAGGGGCAATACAATCTCTATAAGGTGTTTAATTGCATACTTGGCAAGGTTGGAAGCTTTGATACTCAAGAGGCTTGCACATATTTCACAAAGCTTTTAGATATGAGACTTATATGTTTTAGCGAACAAAATGCAGGGGTAGCTATCCGCACATTTCAAAGCGTAAATGATAGGGGTGTGCCATTGCGACTTTTGGATAAGCTCAAATCTCTCTTAATTTATTATTCCAATCGTTATTGTAATGATGAAAAGCTTGATTGTATGATTAATGACAGCTTTGGTGAGATTTTTGGAATCTCTATGCGGATTTTTAATCACCCTTATCGCACAGCAGTTTTTGCTACACAATCTAATGAGATTGATGATATTGAGCGCGATGTATTTCGGTATCATCTTGGAAGCAGAACTTTTGAAAACTTTGAGAAATCTTTCTTGGGAACATATAAAGAATCTGCCGAAACGCATTATGTGAGATTAAAACAAGCAATTAAAGCTCTTGCTCAGCAAGATAAAGAAAAACTCAACGTATTTTTAAGTGATTATAGTGATGATTTAAAAGCATTTTTCCACGCTATGTTAAGAATATTTGAGAGAATTAATGAGGATAAAGATTGTGCAATGTTTAAGGCAATAATGATTGAAAATCTTAATCCGATGTATTATAATACTTTTGTGCGCTTAGAGATTGATGATAAACTCAATGAGGAGATGATTACGCTTTTTACTAAGGCAGATTGTATCTTAACCAAGATGAATGGGAAACTCAAAGATCCTTATGATTTGATAAAAGATTATAAAGATAAAGATAGTGTGGCACTCGCACAATCTATTAAGGACAAGGTTAAAAATACAAAAGGCATAAATGTTGAAAACAATATTAATGATTTTGTAGAGAATACTTATAATCAAACACATAAAAAAGTATTCCACTATCTCTTTATTGAAAGAGAATGTAGGGAGGTTGATATTGGGCATTTATTACAACTTTTAGATAAAGAAGATAAGGAGAGAGGTAAAAAAGTCAATCAAGAAATGGAACATATCATATCTCAAAGTGTTTATGAAAATGACGACATTAACACAATAAAAGCTAAAGATTTTAGTGATAAAGATGAGCTAGGAAGATATATAAACACTTATGGTAATTTTCTTTCGCTTGAGAAAGCATATAATGCCAAAGCCTCAAATAATGGTGATGAACATAAAAAAGAAGTATATAAAAAATCTGCCTTGCCATTTGTGGTGAGTTTTGACCCAAAGAAAGTCAATAAGGATTTCATAAAAGAGCGCAACGAGGAAATGAAAAAGTATCTCAAAACAGAGTTTTTCAAAGATTTTCTTTAAGTATTTGCCTTATGGCGGGTAGATTGAAAAGTAGATTGCGCAAGGAGATTCTAAGATTTTGTGTCCATTTCGCGCACGATTAAGCTCTCCTTGAATCCCAAAGATTCTATGATTCTTTGCTCCATTGCGCGTTGCTCCCCATTATCTACTTCGTGATTAAAGCCCAAAATATGCAACAATCCGTGTATAAAAAGCAAACTCACTTCCTCTTGCACACTATGCCCTCGCTTTTGTGCGACTTGCTCGGCAAGTTCTAGGTTAATAACGATACTTCCCAAGCATATTGTCATTTCTTGGGGCATTTGCACAACATCATCTTTAGATTCGCCCTCAAGCGTGTCTAAAGGGAAGCTTAGCACATCAGTTGTGCTATCTTTTGCCCGATGAGTCCGATTAAGCTCTCTCATATTTTGAGAATCCACCACGAGCACTTCAAGAGTGTAGCGCGATAAATCTCGCTCAAATAAGCCCAAATGCCCTATTTTGCAAAGAACATCGCACAAATAGCCTATTTGAGCAAATATATCTTCGTCCATATCAAGTGTGGGCATTGTGCTCATTTTTGCTCCGTTGCGTATAAAATATACTGAAGTATATCCACAAAATGATATAATTCAAACTCATTTTATAATTTGCACTTATAAAGGAAGCATTATGGTTGATTATGGCATTAATTTTTGGGCTAATAATGATTTTATTATTCAAGATGGCAAGGTCAAAGTCAATTTTAAACACAAACCTGCACTGCTTGACATTGTGCAAGATGCGCGTGAGAGAGGATATAAAGGTCCGCTACTGCTCCGATTCCCACATTTAATTAAAAATCAAGTTGATAAGGTGTTCAAAGCCTTTGAAAGTGCGATTAAAGAGTATTCGTATAAGGGCAAGTTTAAAGCCGTTTTTCCTCTTAAAGTTAATCAAATGCCAAATTTTGTCCTCCCTCTTGTGGAACAAAGCCAAAATAAATGCTATGGCTTAGAGGCAGGGAGCAAATCAGAGCTTATTTTGGCGATGGCTTATGTGAATAAAAATTCGCCCATAACGGTGAATGGCTTTAAGGATAAAGAAATGATTTCACTTGGTTTTAGCGCAGCAAATATGGGACACAATATTACACTTACGATTGAGGGCTTAAATGAGCTAGAGACGATTATTGAAGTTGCAAAGGAGCTAGGAGAACCTTATCCCAATATCGGACTTAGAATTCGCCTCCATAGCATAGGTGTAGGTATTTGGGCAAAAAGTGGGGGGATTAATTCAAAATTTGGATTAACAAGCGCAGAACTTTTAGAAGCAATCAATATGCTTGAGAAAGAGCAGTTGTTACATAAATTTACGATGATTCATTTTCATATTGGTAGCCAAATGAGTGATATTTCGCCGCTCAAAAAGGCAATTAGAGAGGCAGGGAATATTTATGCAGAGTTGCGTAAAAAAGGTGCAAAAAATCTGAAATGCGTCAATATTGGTGGTGGCTTAGCGGTAGAATATACCCAACACGAGGGTAAAAATAGCTGCAATTACACACTAAGTGAGTTTAGCGGTGATGTTGTGTTTTCATTGCAGCAAATTGCCAAAAACAAAAAAGAGCCTGAACCCGATATTCTTATAGAATCTGGACGCTTTATCGCAGCAAATCACGCAGTATTAGTCGCACCTGTGCTAGAGCTTTTTTCACAAGAATATGATGAAAAAGCCCTCAAGCTCAAAAAGCATAATCCACCGCTTATTGAGGAGCTTTTTGACTTATATAATAGCGTGGTAGAGAAAAATGCGATTGAATATTTGCACGATAGCCTTGATCATATGGAATCTTTGCTCACGCTTTTTGATTTGGGCTATATTGATTTGCAAGACCGCTCAAATACCGAAGTGCTCGTGCATTTGATTATCAAAAAAGTCATTAAACTTTTAAAACATAAAAGTCATAATGAGATTCTCCAAATCCAAGAACAAGTCCAAGAGCGATATTTGCTTAATTGCAGCTTTTTTCAATCTTTGCCTGATTATTGGGGTCTAGGACAGCATTTTCCCATAATGCCGCTTGATAGGCTCAATCGCCGCCCAACTAGAAGCGCGAGTTTGTGGGATATTACTTGTGATTCTGATGGAGAAATTGCTTTTAATGCTACTCAACCGCTTTTTTTGCACGATGTTGATGTAACTAAAGAGGAGTATTTTTTAGGCTTTTTTCTTGTAGGCGCATATCAAGAGGTGCTAGGTATGCGACATAATCTTTTTACTCACCCTACTGAATTTAGCATTGAATTTGATGATGAGCTCAATAAAGGTTATGAGCTTACGCGTTTGATTGAGGCTCAAACGAGCTTAGATGTGCTTGATGATTTAGATTATGATACCAAAGAGATTGAACGCCGATTAAAACAGCACATTGAAGAGAATCATAATCTTGATGAAGAGGGTAAAAAAGAAATGCTCGGGCAACTCTATGTAATGCTAAGCGAAAATGGGTATTTACGCACTATTGCTACCAAAGGAAGAGATTAATGAGTTTATGGAGCATTATCAAAGAGGATTTTCATATTATTAAGCAAAAAGACCCTGCACTCAATAAGAGTATAGAGTTATTTTTTAATTATCCGGGGCTCATTGCATTGGTGCATTATCGCATAGCTCATCGTTTTCATAAGGCTGGATTCAAAGTGTTGGCGCGTATTTTAATGGGGCTTACAGGTTTTATAACAAATGTGGATATTCACCCTGCAGCTATCATTGGCAGACGCGTATTTATTGATCACGCCACAGGGGTAGTCATTGGTGAGACAGCCGAAGTGGGCAATGATGTGATGATTTATCAGGGCGTTACGCTTGGAGGCACGAGTCTTGATAAAGTCAAGCGCCACCCTACAATAGAAGATGGTGTAGTTATTGGAGCAGGTGCGAAGATTCTAGGTAATATAAGAATTGGCGCAAATGCCAAAATTGGCGCAAATTCTGTTGTGATTAAAGATGTGCCACCAGATTGCACCGCAGTTGGAATCCCTGCAAGAGTGATTGTGAAAGGTCGCGCACAAGGAATTAATGCAATTAATAAGTTGCCCGATATTGATAGGGCATTATTTGAATATTTGTTTAAGCGTTTGCAGATTCTAGAATCTGCTCAAGATGAGCGCAATAGCACAAAGCTTAAGGTAGAGCTTGAAAGCCTTGATGAGCTTTATGCACATTTCTTGCAGTCTCTTAAAGGTTAAGATTGCAAAAGAAAAATATCAAATGGATAGTGTTTGCCGCTATTTTTAAGGTCTAAATACGCATCAATGAGTTTATATTCGCCTTTAGCGTGAGAACGATGTCTCTCTTTTGCTTTATCAATCATTTCAAGCTCAAAGAGCACATAAAAGAATGCCATTTCTGCCTTCTCATCATTATCTGCACATTCTTCAAAAAATTTTATCCATTCATTGGGTGTAAGCACCCCTTTACTCTCTCTTGCATATTGGATATATTCCATTGCATCACTTCCTACATTTTTAAGAGCCTCTCTCATATTTTCAACATTGATGTTTTGAGGGTATTTGAGATAGATTCTAAACATTTCTTGCGCAAGTGCTTTATCAATGCTAAGGTGAGGGAGTTGCGAGAGAAGTTTATCAAGCTCTTTTGGTTGAGCATTTTTTAAAATTTCAAGCACAGCGTGGCGTTTAAGCTCATCAGGATATTCTTCGCTTAAAACATTAAATCCAAATTTATAATTTGCGTTGATTTTATTTTTAAGATTTTGGATATTAAATTTGTTTTCGCGGTTTAAATGATAGCTTTTGAGCTCTACGACTTTGCCACTCATTACATCTTTATAATTCTCAAATAATGTGTCAATTTTACGATTAAAGCTTTCCATAGAATCTAATCGTGGTTTGAGATAGAATCTTTGCAATATTTTAGAGAGGTCTCCAAAGGCTTTGCGCTTATACACACGATTTTTGATAGGTTGATTAAGGGCTTGTTCATTAATTTGTGTAAGGAGTTTGTCATAATCATTTTTGCGGTGATAATCCTCTATCACATCTTTTGCCCAAGCTGAAGCAAAAAATACCAAAGTAGCCACGAAAAATATACATACAATACCCATAATCCATACTGCCACAGGCAAAGTAATCTCCGCTGAACTGAAGGGAAGTGTATAAGTGTAGTTTTGGGATTGCAGACTATAAATATAGAGCCCACACACTAACATAAATACTATTGAAAAAATCACATAATATTTTAATTTCATTATCGCTCCTTTTTTTGGGTTTGTTCAAATAACTCACGGCAGTTTATACAATATTTTGCGTGAGGTTTGACTTTGAGACGCTCCACATCAATTTCATCATCACACATTTCACACACTCCAAATATACCATCTTTGATTTTTTGCAACGCTTTGCGAATATCTTTTACCTCATCTTTGTATAGATCAATCATACCCATTTCAAGACTGCCTTGTAAGCCAGCACCTACAATATCACCTTCGTCTTTATGATGAGCGTCTTGAATATTTTTGATAGAAGTGTTTTTGCTATCAATATTAGCACAGAGCTTACTTAAACGTTCATTGAGAAGTGTCTCAAAAAAAGTATAATCAATCATAAATCCTCCTTATTTGTGGTATGGGTGAGAATGTAAAATGCTTAATGCCCGATAGATTTGTTCGCATAGCACGAGTTTAGCAATTTTATGACTCAAGGTCATTGCGCTTAAACTCACGCCTTTGCCTAATCGCACGAATGATTCTTCAAAGCCAAAGGCTCCACCAATAAAAAATTGAATGATGTGTTGAGATTCTAGAAGTTTAGCAAAATTTTGAGAATCATAATTGTATCCTTTGGGGTGCAAAATGAGATTGAATGCCCTAGGAAGTGAGATATAGGGGAGAAAAGTTTGTGTGTAAGATTGCTGCGCTTTTGCGCTTGATATTTTTTGCGCTTTAAGCACGGCTTGAGGAAGTAAGTCAAAAATTTGTATTTCTACACCAAACTGCTTACATTGCATACATAGCTCCTCTTGTAATGCTTGATATTTTGCATCTTTTTTAGCTATAGAATAAATGTTGATTTGCATAATTTGGATTAAGCATTTTGCTTATATCGCTCAAGGTTTGTTTTAAATCTTTCCGATGCACTACCATATCAATAAGCCCGTGCTCAAGCAAAAACTCTGCTGTTTGGAATCCCTCTGGTAAATCTGCACCAATAGTTTGTTTAATAACACGCGGTCCTGCAAATCCAATAATTGCGCCCGGTTCGGCAATGATAATATCTCCTAAAAATGCAAATGATGCGCTTACTCCACCAAATGTCGGGTCAAGAAGCACAGAAATAAAAGGCAGTTTTGCTTCAGAGAGTTTGTTTAATGCAGCAGAGGTTTTTGCCATTTGCATCAGTGAAAAAGTAGATTCTTGCATACGCGCCCCACCGCTTGTAGAGAGAATCACAAGTGTTTGTTTTTTAGCAACTGCCCTATCAATGGCTCGCACAATTTTTTCACCCTCTACTGAACCCAAAGAACCACCCATAAAAGCAAAATCAAAAAGCACAAGCTGCATTTCTATCCCACCCACAAGCGCCTCTCCTGCGATGACTGAACTTGCTCGCCCTGTTTTTTCCTCACTCTCTTGAATGCGTTTTTTATAGCTTTTTTTATCTACAAACTCAAGCGGGTCAATAGGGCGCAAATCTTTATCAATTTCAATGAAGGTATCCTTATCACAAAGCATTTCTATGCGCTCTTGTGCGGAGATTCTAAAATGATAGTTACATTTAGGGCAGATATGGGATTGTGAAAAGACTTCTTTATAATACATCATTGAGTTGCAGCTGGGACATTTGAGCCAATGGTTAGGCACATCAATTTTTGTTCCTGCTTCTTTGCTTTCTTCTTTCTTTGCTTTAAATAAATCACTCAAGCCCATTTTTATCCTTTATGAGTTATTAAATTGTAAATAATATCAAAAATATGTTTATCTTTACTTATAAGGGTAAAATTGTTTGTGTGTAAATGATGTAATTGCTTACACAAAAACAATCCAGCCTTGCTATCAAACTTGCGAATATTGCCAAGAAAAAGCATAAAATTTACCTCATAAGATTTTGCGATAGAGAGCGCACTTGCCCCTAAAGAGCGGAATTTTAAATGATTTTCATAAAGCAATGTAGCAAAGTGAGGATTGCAATATGCTTTTTCAAAAATACCACATTTACCCAAAGGAGTAGGATTAAGCGGCATAAAGCAGGATTCCCCTTGCTGAATATAAGATTCTATGGAGAATCTAAAAGGTTTATCTCCAAGATGAGCAAAGCCCTCTTTGGCACAAAAGTTAAATATCACTGCTTCTTTGACTTTGTCATTTGCATCACATAAGGCAAGAGATGAGCCATAATAAGGAATGTGTGAAAGGAAATTATCGCTCCCATCAAGCGGGTCAAGGACGATGCAATCATTCCCTACACCATTTATAAAGCCACTTTCTTCAGAATCTATATTTGCTAGTGGAATGAGATATTCCGCGTAAATCTGCTCACTCAGTAAATCTGCACCAATACTTTTATCGCCTCCAGCACCAATACTATGGGTGATATAGAGTGCCTTATTTTTTTCTTCTAAAGCAAGAATGATTTTGTGTGTGGCTAAAATTGCCTTATGCAAAAACTCGCTCAATGCCTACCTCATCACTTATGAATTTAGGTTAGAATTATGCTCTGAATTTTCTTAAATTAAGGATAGAAGTGCAAGGCTATATTTTACATATGCAAAAAATGCGCACAGAAGATATGATTGTGAAGATTCTCACCCCCACACATATAAAAACACTTTATAGATTCTATGGTGCGCGTCATAGTATTATTAACCTAGGGCGCAAAATTGATTTTGAGGAAGAAAACCAAATAGGTTTTTTGCCAAAGCTTAAACATATTTTGCATCTTGCGTATAAGTGGGAGCTTGAAAACGAGCGCTATTATATATGGCAACATTTTATTAAGCTTTTGCACACGCATTTATTTGATGTGTATGATATTGATGAGTTTTATTTTCAACTTCTTGAAGAGGGGGCACAAAAGATTCATTTTCAGAATCCTAAACGCGTAGCTCTTGAAATGTATGCTCAATTACTTTATTTTGAAGGCAGAGCACATCAGGATATGCAACACACACAAGTATGCTTTGTGTGTCAAGAATCTCTTACAGAACATATTGCTTTGGGCAGAGCTTTTCTTTTTGCACACCAATCTTGTATAGGTGGGAAAACATTTCGGGCAGAACGAATTTTGCATTTTTTGCAAAAACAGAGCACAATTTTGCTTGAAAATGTAGAAGTTGATGAATTATGGGAAATTTTGGGACTTGGATTGTAAAAATTACCTTTAATTTAAGCTTAATTAAGAATTTTTCAAGTTTTATTACTACAAAATGTCAGAGCGTTAAACGCACATCTTAAAATTAAAATATCCGAAAGGAGGCACAATATGTCATACGCAAGTAATGTTCTTAACAAACTTAAGGAACAATATCCTTCACAGATACTTTTTCATCAAGCTGTGGAGGAGGTTTTTCAATCCCTAGAACCGGCTCTCCAAAAGGATAAGAAATATGAATCTTATGCGATACTTGAGCGCCTCACAATGCCAGATAGAGAAATCCATTTTCGTGTAAGTTGGATTGATGATAATGGCAAAATCCAAACAAACAGAGCTTATCGTATTGAGTTTAACTCTGCGATTGGACCATATAAAGGCGGATTGCGATTTCACCCAAGTGTAAATGAGGGTGTGATCAAGTTTTTGGGATTTGAACAGATTCTCAAAAATTCTCTTACAACTCTCGCTATGGGCGGTGGTAAGGGCGGAAGTGATTTTGACCCAAAAGGTAAAAGCGAAGGTGAAATAATGCGATTTTGTCAAGCTTTTATGAATGAGCTTTATCGTCATATTGGTGCAACTACTGATGTCCCAGCAGGAGATATTGGTGTGGGTGGCAGAGAGATAGGTTATCTTTTTGGACAATATCGCAAACTTACAAATTGTTTTGAGGGTGTTTTTACAGGTAAAGCACTTTCTTGGGGCGGTAGCCTTGTGCGCACAGAAGCAACAGGTTATGGTTGTGTATATTTTGCTCAAGAAATGCTTAAAGCTAGAGGTGAAAGCTTAGAGGGCAAGGTTTGTAGTGTTTCAGGTGCGGGTAATGTTGCTATTTATACGATTGAAAAACTTCAACAACTTGGCGCTATTCCTGTTACTGCAAGCGATTCTCAAGGTATGATTTACGATAAAGAAGGTATTGATTTGGCATTACTTAAAGAAATTAAAGAAGTCAAACGTTTAACACTTGCAGAATATGCCAAAGCAAGACCTCAAGCAGTTTATACAAAAGTAAGCGATTATCCAAAAGATAGTAATCCTGTGTGGGCTATTCCTTGTTTTGCAGCATTCCCAAGTGCTACACAAAATGAGCTTAATGGTAATGATGCTAAAACATTGCTTAGCAATGGTTGCAAATGTGTGAGCGAAGGTGCAAATATGCCCTCAACCATTGAAGCTGTGCATCAGTTTCTTAATGCGAAAATCTGCTATGGACCGGGTAAAGCTGCAAATGCAGGCGGAGTGGCAGTAAGTGGTTTAGAAATGGCACAAAATGCAAGTATGAATCCTTGGAGTTTTGAAGTTGTAGATGCTCATTTACACAAAATTATGGAAAGTATCTACGCAAACGCAAGTGAAACTGCAAAAGAATTTGGTGAGCCTACAAATTTAGTGCTTGGGGCAAATATCGCTGGATTTAGAAAAGTCGCTGGAGCAATGATAGACCAAGGCGTGATTTAAGCCTGCAATCCTGCTTGCAGATTCTAAATCGTAGGATTTAGAATCTGCTTATCTAATTGCTTTTTGTGGAATCAACAAATTTTAATGCCTTTTTTACACAGCAGATTCTAGAATCTATGGTTGCTTTGTAAGTCTTGCAAATCCCGCGCTTGATTGCCTTAAAAAGCACTTAAATTTATCTCAATCTCTTTTTATTCTCAAGTTATAAGGCTTAATGTTGCACTTGTTTTCTTTTGTTACTTTCAAGCTGAATATACAATTTGTTTTTTTTGTATTCTACCCTTTGTAAAAATTAAAAAAAGGAGTAAAGATGAATTGTATCAATCACAATGATGTCGTAGCCGTTGGCTCGTGTGGTAAGTGTAATGTAAATAAGTCAAATCACTCAAAAGCGCATTATTTGGTCTGTGATATTGGTTATTGGGGCGGCTTTAGCCATTTTTGGTTACTATGGTGGCTCTGGTTATGTTGTTATGGGCATTTTGGTGTGGAGCTGTGCGGGGTTTAGCGATAGAGCGTTAGCAAGGGCTAATCAATCTGTTGAGGACGCACATTACAATGCATTGTCTCGCCATAGGATGGAAAGTGATGGTGGCTATTTGATAGGATCTATAATAGGCAAAGTCATCGTGTGGCTAGTGAAAGGCATATTCTTTCCCATTGTGTATTAATCTTTATGATTACAGGCAGCAAAAAGCTAAAAGATGAACTTGCTACTACGCAGGAGGCTAGAAGCATACTTGTAGATCAAATGCAAAAACAATAAACAATGAGGGTAAGTAAAAGGGCTAAATATCAAAAGCAGAGCTACTTTATATTCTGTTGCTTCTGCTTACATTAAATCCCGCTAACTGCAACGCCTTTTTACACAGCGATGAAAGCGGTTTAGAATCTAGCTCTTGAGACGAGAAAAAGTAGAGATTTGTGTGCGGCATAGACTGCTTTAATATAGCTAGATTCTTAGAATCAAGTTTATATACATTTGCAGTAATGGCGTATTTTGTATAGTGATGTTTAAAGCTCCCGCATTTTTTATAGTATTTTTCATCGTTTGTAATGTTCTCTAGCTCAATGTTTGGGAGATTGTATAAGCCTTGATACAAAGCATTTTTGCCCTCTTTTTTATCTTCATATATAAAGGCGATTTTGCCTTTTTTATCCACATAGATGGCAAGATGGAGTGTAAGTGGCTCTAAAATGGATTTTTTGGGTGTTGGGTAGAGGGCGGGATTTGCCTGCCCCTTGCAAATATTACGCACAGGGCAGAGCAGGCAAGCAGGATTTTTGGGCGTGCAAATCATCGCCCCCACATCAAGCAGGGCTTGATTATAATCAAAGCTCCTTGTGGAATCTAAAAGAAGCGCGGCAAGCTCGTCTAAAAGCCTCTCTTTTGGGTTTTCAAGGGCGAAGATTCTACACAACACACGCCGAATATTTCCATCTACAAAACTCATACTTTGCCTAAAGCCAAAGCACAAAATTGCCCCCGCAGTATATTTGCCTATGCCCGGTAAGCTTATAAGCTCTGCATAAGTTTGTGGTAACGCATTATTAAATTTTTCACAACAAATACGAGCACTTTTTTGCATATTTCTTACGCGTGTATAGTAGCCTAGCCCCTCCCAAAGTTTGAGCAGCGATTCTTCTTGAGCATTTGCAAGAGAGGTAAGTGTGGGAAATGCTTTCATAAAGGGAATATAGTAAGATTCTAGCACTCTTTTCACTTGTGTTTGTTGTAGCATAATCTCGCTTACATATACGCCATAGGGAGCATTTTCTCCGCTTAAGTTGCGCCAAGGGAGAGAGATTCTGCCGTGCTTTTTATACCAATGAAGAATATTTGCTCGCCAAGTTTGTGCTATTTGGGTAGCTTTGTCGTGTAGTTGTAACATTTTCATAATATAAATTATAGCTTAAAATTTAAAAATGAGTAAAAACATCAAAAAATAAACTATTATTTTACTTATTTGTCTTTGAACTCAGTAATTTTTATTAAGAAGTGTGATACAATTTGCGCACAAAATTTTAATTTAAGGTATGGCTATGAAACCCAAGATTCTGATTGTTGGCGGGGGGTATGGGGGCTTACGCACAGCCATTACGCTTCAAGAGCAGCTCAAAGTTGATGCAGATGTTACACTCATCAGTAAGCACGATTACCACTATCAAACGACACTTTTACATAAAGTCGCCATTGGCACATTAAGTGCGCGTAAGGCACGAGTTTATTTTCGTAAGATTCTTAATTTGCAAAAAGTGCATTTTATCAAAGATAAGATTCTCTCATTTGAACCAGAATCTAAACGTGTTATAGGCAATGGCGGAGCGTATGAATATGATTATCTGGTCATTGCGCTTGGATTTAAGCCTGATGATTTTGGTATTAAAGGTGTAGAGGAGTATGCACATAAACTTTCTTCGCTCAATGCTGCCCTTAAGTTTGATAAGCTTATTGAATACAGATTCAAAGAATATTGCCATACTAAAAATGCCGATGACTTGAGCATTATCGTATGTGGCACAGGTTTTACAGGCATTGAATTTGCGGCTGAACTTGGTTCTAGGCTTGATGATCTTTGTCTTATTGGTGGGATTCCACGTGATGTGCCTAAAGTTACTTGTATCGGCAGAAGCGATAGAATCTTGCCAATGTTTAGCAAAAAAGGAAGTGCATTGGCTCAAAAGAAGCTTGAGGCTTTCGGCGTAGAGGTGATTTGTGGAGGTGATGTGCAAGAATGTCGCAGTGATGGTGTGATAATTAAGCACAATGGAGAACTAAAACATATTAAAGGCAATACAATTTTATGGAGTGCAGGCGTTAAGGGCAATGATAGCCTTGAGAATTCTTGTCTTGAGACTACAAAAGGGCGCATTAAAGTTGATGCCTATTTGCGATGTCCGCAGTATGAGAATATCTATGTCGTGGGCGATTGTGCAATCTCTACTTCGCGTGATGCTATCCACGCTCCAACAGCACAGCTTGCAGCTCAAATGGGAGATTATGTGGGTAAGAGCCTTATAAAGATTCTTAATAATAAAGCACAAAAAAAGGTATTTACATTCAAACATCGTGGCACAGTGTGTTCTATTGGACATACTGATGGTGTAGGTATTATTTATAAAAGGAGTATTAGTGGCGAGGTTGCTGCATTTTTGAAAAATTTTATTGAAAATAAATGGCTTTTTGGCATTGGGGGTGCAGAGCTTGTGTTTAAAAAAGGGCAATTCCGCTATCGCACGAGTAATTAGTTTAATGCAGAACAGAGTTTTACGCATTGCATTAAAGATTTTAGGCTAAAATTTATAGCTTTGAAAACGAAAAAAGATTGGACTATGAAAACAAAAAAAGATTTATTTAGTAAGCTTTTAATTGAAAAAAGTAAAAAAGGGAGAGAAGATGGAGCATATTCAAGATTATTTGGCAATAATGAGCTTGGAGCATTAATTAGTCGTATTCACGCCACTTCTATCAGTGCGGGTACATTTTTAGAACATTATATCGCCTGTTTTGCTCCACTTTTGGACGAAGAAAAGATTCCACAAATTTTTAACAACACTTTAGAAAAGAGTGTTTTTTTAATTACAAAAAAATCAATAAAAAACAAAATCACACCTTTTTTGCAGTTAGACAAAGCTGTTGAACCAGATTTTATTATAATAGATTCTCTACGACATAAATGTCTCGTTATTGAACTCAAAGATGGAGATAACTTTGATACAAAAAAATCTAGCGGTGAAGTTAAAAATTTAAAATACTACCAAAATGCCATTTCACAAAAGTTACCCTATCCTTGGATAGCTGAAATAAAAATTTGTATGTTTAATCAAAATGAAAAAAGCAAAATTGTAAATGGTTTTAGAAATACTATAAGTGAAGCGGAAGCTATGAGTGGCGATGAATTTTGCAAAATATTGGGCATTTCAAAAGATACAATTATACAAGCAAGAACAGAAGCACACAATCCAAATCTTGATTTTGTTTTAAGGGAATTATTACGCATTACGATATGTTCAGAAAAAATTAAAGCAATTCTTAAGGATAGGTGATGAGCAAAGATGTGCAAAGCATTCTTAAAAGTGCATTTCGCAATAAAAAGCTTTTTAATAAGCGTTTAAAGCTTGATGGCTTAGAGCTTTTGTCTATGATAGCATCTCAAAGTATTGATTTATGTTTTTTTGACCCGCAATATCGTGGAGTGTTAGACAAAATGAAATATGGAAATGAGGGCGAGCGACAAAAAGGCAGGGTAAATCTCGTGCAGATGAGCGAGGAGGACATCGTGCATTTTTTGCAAGAGATTGCGCGTGTGTTAAAGCCAAGTAAATATTTAATGCTGTGGATTGATAAATTTCATTTGTGTGAGGGGATTCACCCTTGGATAAAATCTACGAATTTGGCGATTGTGGATTTGATTACTTGGGATAAACAAAAAATGGGTATGGGGTATCGCACAAGGCGACAAAGTGAATATTTGCTTATTTTGCAAAAAAAACCACTTAAAGCCAAAGGCACTTGGGAGAGAAAAAATATCCGTGATGTGTGGAGTGAAAAAATCCCACAAGATGCTATAAAAATCCACCCTCACGCAAAGCCAAAGGGTTTGCAAAGCGCGCTTATAGAATCTTGCACCAAAGTAGGCGAAGTTGTGCTTGACCCGGCAAGCGGTAGCTTTAGCGTATTAGAATGCTGTAAGGAATTAAAGCGAGATTTTATAGGCGCTAATATATAAGTCTTTATCTAAAATCATTTTTTTATGTTAGAATCCGCCATTTATGGATATGAGCCAAAAGGGACTTGAATGATAAGCTATAAAGATTCTGGAGTAGATATTGATGAGGGAAATGCCCTTGTAGAAGGACTAAAGCCTCTTGTTACATCTACATTTGATAAAAATGTAATAGGCGGGATAGGTTCTTTTGCTGGAGCATACGCGCTACCTAGTGGATATAAAAATCCTGTGATTTTGGGAGCAACCGATGGTGTAGGAACAAAATTGCGTCTTGCCATTGATGCGCAAAAATTTGATAGTATAGGCATTGATTTGGTAGCAATGTGCGTGAATGATTTGATTTGCAACTTTGCTATGCCTATGTTCTTTCTTGATTATTATGCTACGGGGAAACTTAATAAAGATATTGCGCTAAAAGTAATTAGCGGCATAGTAGAGGGCTGCAAACAGGCTCAATGTGCGCTTATTGGTGGAGAGAGTGCAGAAATGCCAAGTATGTATGCAAAAGATGATTTTGATTTAGCAGGATTTGCAGTAGGCATTGCCGAGAGAGATGAGGTACAACTACAACGTGTTCAGGCAGGTGATATTCTCATTGCGTTGCCAAGTAGCGGGATTCATAGTAATGGTTACTCACTTGTGCGCAAAGTGCTTTTTGAGAAGCTTAAAATGTCTTTTGATGAGATATTTGAAGGGCAAACACTCATTGACACACTTCTTACACCTACGCGAATTTATACACCACTTTTTAAACAGATATATAATTCTGCGTTGCGCCCATATCTGCACGGATTAGCGCATATTACAGGTGGAGGCATTGTAGAGAATCTCCCTCGTATATTGCCCCCACAATTAGGGGCAAAAATACACATAGATTCGCTCCAAGTGCCACCAATTTTTACGCTTATTGGACAATATGTGGAGAAAAATGAAATGTATCGCACCTTTAATATGGGAGTTGGTATGATTCTTGCTGTGAATAAGACCAAAGTAGATGAAATGCTGCACCTTAGTCATACTTTTCACGGGTATATCATTGGTGAAGTATGTGGGGGTGAGGGCATATATTTTAACTAAATTATATTAAGGAGATATATATTGAATGCACGAACTTTTTTTAAACTTTATTCACTTCCTTTTTTGATTATTTTATTTGGATTGGGAGTATATGGTGGAATCCTTGTGTTTGTGGCACAAAAAAACTTTATTACTATGAAACATAATGTCTCAAGCACACCAACACAAGAGGGAGTTCCAAATACAGAATCTCCACAAATAGCAGATTTAACACCAAATGCTCCTAGCAATCAAGAAGCACCTAAACAATCCATTGCTCAAAACACTCACAATCCACTTGTGCAAGATATTCACGAACCAGAAAATACATCTATTGAGAATATACCTGCTACACAATCACCCATAAATATACAAACAGCAAGCTCGGAACCACCACAGGCATCTGTTATGCTCCCTGCTGATTCTCACGCACAAACACATCGTTATGCTAAATATCGCTCTAATATTCGTAAAGCGCCCTCTTCGGAATCTATAGTTGTTTCTTATGCAGATGCAGGGGAAGTATTAGACATACTTGATACACAAAATGGCTGGAGTAAGGTAAAAAATACTCGTGGCATTGAGGGCTATATCGCATCGCGTTTGCTTAGTGAATCTGTGGGGCAATCTGAAGGTGAAGCCTATATTGTTTTGGCAGATGTGCTTAAGGTTCGTGCTGCCCCAGATTTACACGCAGCAGTTATTGGACATTTAAATCATAATAGCCACGCTTTTGTGCTTGAAATACAAGAAGAATGGGCAAAGATTTTGTTTAATAGGCAGTATGGTTATATTTCGTCTCATTATATTGTTAAAGAAGGTGTAAATTAGCTATGCTTGGCTTTTTTGCCGTTTATGGCAATCCCATTGTGCATTCTAAATCCCCATTTTTGCATAATTATGCCTTTGAAAAACTTGGCTTAAGTGGCTATTATAGCCGTATTTTGCTAGATGTTGGTGCGAATCTTCGGCGTAATTTTCTCTCAAATGGCTTAAGTGGAGCAAATATTACTTTGCCCTTTAAAGAAGAAGCTTTTTGTCAATGTGATGAGGTGCGTGGCGTAGCACAAAATATCGGCGCTTGTAATACTTGGGTGCTTGAGAGCAGAAAACATCTTGTTGGCTATAATACAGACGCGCAAGGATTCTATGAATGTATCAAAGAATATAAAATTAACAATGCTCTTATTATTGGTGCGGGGGGGTCAGCCAAAGCGATAGCGATGATACTTCAATCTCATAATATTCCAACAACGCTTATTAATCGTTCAGCTCCCAATCTTGGTTTTTTTGCTGATAAAGGTTTTGAATGTTATGTAAGTAGCGAATTTAAACCTACTTGTAGTTATGATATTCTTATTAATACTACAAGTGCGGGGCTTAATGATAATGTATTACCCTGTGATGAGGCACAGCTTAAAGAACTATGCTCTTGTGCTAAATATGCGTTTGAGCTTATTTATGGAAAACTCACGCCTTTTCTTGCTTTAGCTCAAAGTTTTGACCTTGTTTGTGCCGATGGGAAAGAAATGCTTATAAATCAAGCAGCTCTTTCGTTTGAGCTTTTTTGCAAACAAAAATTTAATAGAGATAATTTAGACATACAGAGCATTAAAGCGTTTATGGGTGAGATTTCATAGAAAGCCTGTGAATCTATGTTATAATGCATATAAGATTTTAATCAAGGAGAGAAAATGCGTATTGATGACGCGCTGTTGGGCAAACTTGAGCGGCTATCTATGCTTCATATTGATGAGAATAAACGCGATGATATGCAGAAGCAATTAAGTGAGATTCTTGGATTTGTGGAAAACATTGCTACGATTGAAGTGCCGCAAGAATGCTTTGAAGAGCAGCTTAAGAATCCCCTAAGGGCAGATGAGCCACGAGATGCTCATATTGCACAAGATGTGCTTGCTCACGCTCCGAATGCACAAGAGAACTTTTTTATCGTCCCCAAAATCATTGAATGACAATTAACCTTGATAAAATAAAGATTCCAGATGATTGGAAGCAACTTCTTGCGAATGAGTTTTTAAGCCCTTATTTTGCAGATATTAAATCGCATTATCTCAATGCCCTTGCCAACAAAGAAATGATATACCCAAAGCCCCATCAGATTTTTGCCGCCTTTGCTCTTACCCCTCTTTCTTCTCTTAAGGTTGTAATACTTGGACAAGACCCATATCACGGCAGTGCTATGATAAATGGTGAGCTCACACCTCAAGCAATGGGCTTGAGCTTTAGTGTGCCTCGTGGTATGCCTATCCCACCTTCTTTAAAAAATATTTATGCGGAACTTTCTCAAAGCTTACATATTACACCACCTTCACACGGAGACTTGAGTGGTTGGGCAAGACAGGGTGTTTTATTGCTCAATGCAATTTTAAGTGTTCGGGCGAATGCGCCCGCTTCACATAAACATTTTGGGTGGGAATATTTTAGCGATGGTGTGATAAGAGCATTATCGGCGCGTAAAGAACATTTGGTATTTATGCTATGGGGTAATTATGCTAAGAAAAAAGCACCACTTATTGATAGCTCTAAACATAAAATTATTACTGCGCCACACCCTAGTCCTTTAGCGCGTGGCTTTGTTGGGAGTAATGTGTTTGTTCAAGCCAATATTTATCTTCAAGAACACGCTCAAGAACCTATTGCGTGGGAGAGTCTTTAGCATTGTTAATCTTGCAAACGCTCATTTACAGCTTGCAAAGCTAAATCACTTAGAATTTTGCCCATTCGCGTTTTTATGCATTACGCCACATATAAGCTTACCTTGTCAATAATACCAATGGTTGTTGGAAATTTAAATGACAATACCCAAAATAACAGCCATAGCTACTACAATAAATATTGCGATAGCGCACCTCGCATATAGATTTAATGAGTATTAGACTTCATTCTATACAATGCAAGGATCAATTGTAATGCCTAAATCATTGTTTTGATAATTAAATTTAAGGTTGTGAGTGGGGTATAAAGGCTAATGGAGCGATGAAAATCCTTGTAATTGTAAGCGTTGTTTTTGTTGTTTTAAGTTTAATGAAGTTGTATATATACAAACGATTTATGTGTTATAGTATGGTATTTAACAAACGCAGAAAATTAGGCATTGCTTTGCTTGTGGCACTAGGAATTGGAGAAATCTCTCTTTTTATAATCAGAGATTCAGCCTTTACACTTACGCCATACATTATGGCTGGTTCGTGCATAGTTTTTGCTTATTGTCTTTTTATGGCGGTTTTATGTGTAGATATATGTAAAATATTAGCACGATTTTTAAGGTATATATTTTCTAGTCAATTATCAAATATTGGAGATTCTTATCAGCCCTCTAAGACTCATCAACTCTCTACTCAATCCTCTTATTCCTTATCGCGCCGTGTATTTTTAAAAATGCTTTTTGATTTAAGCGTGGCAGCTTTGTTTGTAGTTTTTAGTATAAGAAGTTTCACGAATGCCCTTTTACCTCCGCCTATTAAAGAAGTGTCCATCAAAGTCCCGAATCTACGCAATAAAAAGACTATTGCAATGATTACTGATGTGCATATAGGCAAGGCTCTAGGTGGAGCATTTCTTTCAAAAGTCGTA
The DNA here is from genome assembly GCF_026241255.1 of Helicobacter sp. MIT 21-1697. Lineage (NCBI taxonomy): Bacteria > Pseudomonadati > Campylobacterota > Epsilonproteobacteria > Campylobacterales > Helicobacteraceae > Helicobacter > Helicobacter sp. MIT 21-1697. Next base: position 123,104 of record NZ_JAPHNC010000004.1, read on the forward strand.
GCAAAGATTAATGCACTTCAACCTGATATTGTAGTCATTGTAGGTGATTTGGTGGATAATAAAATAGGAGAGGTTAAAGCAGATTTGAATCCGCTCAAAGATTTGCAAAGCAAGGAAGGTGTATATTATGTCGCAGGTAATCACGAGTATTATCACGGTATAGATGATATTTTGGCATATTTGCATACACTGAATCTTACAATTTTACATAATACAAATATTGAGTTGGAAGATTTGAATCTCGCTGGAGTAAGTGATTTGGCAGGATTACGATTTAATTATTTAAAACCAGATTTAGCATCTGCAAAAAAAGATATGAATCCACACAAACCAAGTATTCTCCTTGCACATCAGCCTAAATTTGTGCGCTCAAATGATGTAAGTGATTTTGATGTAGTGCTATGTGGGCATACACACGCAGGACAAGTATTTCCATTGTCATTTTTTGTATGGTTAGATCAGCATTATGTATATGGGTTGTATGAATTGCCACAACGCAAAGTTTCTCCATCTGATGTTCTTCCACCCAAGAAAACACAGCTGTATGTAAGTAGTGGGGTAGGATTCTGGGGACCTGCTATTCGTTTTTTAGCACCAAGTGAAATTGTATGTTTAAGGCTTGAATAGAGCATTTAAGGCTTGATTTTAAAATGAAATAAGGATAAAAATGAGCATAGAGATTTTAGTTGTTCTTGGCTGTGTAAGTGGTGTAGCTGCTGGATTTTTTGGCATAGGCGGCGGCGTGATTATCGTCCCTTGTCTGCTTTTGCTTGGTATGCAAATGGAATATGCCATTGGTATTTCAATAATGCAAATGATATTTTCCTCTGCATTTGGCTCATTTATTAATATTTTGCAAAAAAAGCTCAATATCTGTGATGGCGTGTTTGTAGGCTTAGGAGGTCTTATGGGAGCAGCCTTTAGTGGGATAATTGTTGATACGCTTTCTTCTCAAATTCTTCTTTTGTTGTTCTTGTTTCTCTCTTGTGTGAGTTTTTACAAATATGCCTTTGATGTCAAAACGACCGCCAATCCCACTCCACCTATTACAAACCCACTGAAACAAAAGATTCTTATGATTATCGCTGGTTTTCTTACCGGAATTTTTGCTGTGAGTTTGGGCGTAGGTGGAGGACTCATTCTTGCACCTATACTTGCATATTATCTTGGATTTGATTCTAAAAAAGTAGTGCCCATTTCACTTTTCTTTATTATTTTTGCTTCTGTATCAGGGAGCATTTCACTTGCCACTCACGATTTGATTGATTTTCAATCAGGCTTAATTGTTGGGCTTTCATCAATGTTTGGTGTGGGTTGTGGTATCTACCTTATGAGCAAGGTTACATTGAATAATCATCGCTATGCGCTTATCGGTATTTACGCATTGTCCATTCTATTGACATTGTGGAAAGTTTTTTTAGAGTTTTGATTTAGGCATTTGAGAATCATTTTATAAAATAAGAATAATTATTAATTTATATTTAAGCTTTTTTATATTAAAATGAGATTTGTTTTTAAAATATGATTTCTAACAAAATCTAAAGATGATAAAATCTGGGTGATTTGGTAGGGTTGGGTGGGTTAGAAGCATCTTTTCTTTCCTTATTTGTTGTTTGATTGCATTGATAGGCTACCTTAAATTTTTATAGGTAGCTTCTATGCAATAACTATTCAATTTTTAAAAAGGAGAAATTTATGAATTATCAAAGTATAATCGGACATATGAACCAACATCACAAAGATGAACTTATTGGTTTGTGTAAAAAGTATGGCGACCCAAGCACTTTGAAAAATGCTCACATACAAAATGTTTCGCTTGTAAATGTGGATTTTGAAGGTTTAGATATTGTCTATAATGACAACATATCGTTGCGCGTAGAGTTTCCAAAAAAAGCAGATGAACATACACTTAAAGATGCGATTATTGCATTATGTCAAGGAGCAAAAGCATCTGATATACATACCATAAGTGATGAAATTGCGCAATTTAAAAAAGAATTTGGCTCTATTTTGATTGCAAGTATTGATAAAGAAGGTAATGCAATTTGTTCTTACGCACCTCTTATGCAGATTGAAAATAAAGCCTATATTTATATCAGTGAGGTTGCGGAGCATTTTCATAGCATCGCTGCCAATCCTTCTAAAATTGAGGTAATGTTTTTAGAAGATGAATGTAAGGCAAAATCCGTGATTTTACGCAAGAGGTTGAAATATCGCGCTCAAGCTCGTTTTATAGAACGTGATAATCAAGAATTTGAGCAAGCGCTCAATAGTTTAGAATCTGCAATGGGAGGAGCTGGAGGCATTAAAACTATTCGTCAAATGAGTGATTTTCATCTGATAGAATTGCAATTAGGATTAGGACGATTTGTAAAAGGATTCGGGCAGGCTTATGATATTTTACCAAATGGTGAAATTAAGCAAGTTGGCGGAAGTGGCAATCCTCATTCTAAAACAAACCCGCATAGTTCTTAACTTCTTTCTTGCCTTAGTATTTTGAATCTGAAATGATTGTGTTATCATTGCATTATTCATAAACAAAGGCAGAGTGTGGCTAAAAAAGATGTTTATAAGCTGACATATAATACTTTTGATACTCTATTTGAGTTAAGAGATACTCTCGCTTCCTCTCTTGTTCCATTGAAGCAAACGCACAATTTGCTTGGATTTTCTGGTGGGGTAGATTCCACAGCACTTTTTTTTCTTTTGCTTGAGTGTGAGATTTCCTTTGATATTGCCATTGTGCATTATCATACCCGCCCACAAGCCGATGATGAAGTAGCTTATGCCAAAGAGCTTGCTGCTACTTATAATAAGCTTTGTTTTGTGGCGCACGCACCGCATTTTGATACAAATTTTGAACATAATGCACGTTCTTTTCGCTTTGACTTTTTTCGGTCTTTGATTACCAAACATTGCTATACACATCTTTTGCTTGCTCATCAGCTTAATGACCGCTTAGAGTGGTTGCTTATGCAGCTTACAAAAGGTGCAGGACTTGGGAATCTGCTAGGTTTTTCAGATGAGCGATACAATGATGATGAGTCTTTTACTCACTATACAATCGTGCGTCCTTTAGAATCTATGCCCAAAAATGCATTGTATAGATTCTGTAAAGAGCGCGGAATAAAGTATTTTGAAGATAGTAGTAATCAAGATAAGACTTTTAGGCGAAATTATTTTAGATATGAGTTTTGTGATAAATTAGTCAATGAGTTTAGCACAGGCATTGCACGCACTCTATCGTATCTTCAACGCGATAAGCAGAGTCTTGAAAATATGCTTTATGCGAATACTTTAGAGCTAGAATCCTTGCAAGAGCAAATTCAAAAACAAATATATAATGTAAATGTTCCATTGCATACTCATCATATACGTTGCATAATTTTTAGTATCCACAAAGTAAGGGCGCAAAATGATGACAATTTACTTTTGCTTTTTTGTGATAAGGTAGCTAAACGATGTGGATATGTGTTGAGTGCGGCTCAAAGAGAAGAGATAAGCAAAAGTAACTTTAATTGCAAAATTGCTCATCTTATTATCACAAGTAATGCTCATAGAATCTATATTGCACAAGATTTTATCAATATGTATAAAATAGTAACACAAGGTCCTATGTCAAAAAAATTTAAAATATGTTGTGCATCTCATTGTGTGCCACCAAAGCTTCGTTTATTGCTGTGGGCGGAATTTTGTGCTTGGGAAATGCTACATAAAACTACGCATAGAGATTCTTATTATTTGGTAAATGAACAAACAAGCCAACACACTTTTAGCCATTTTATGACAAAAATAGACCACTTTTTTACTTTTTAAAAAAGTTTTGTTGTTTTTTTATTAACTTTTTAAGGTAGCTATAACTTCAAAGGCATTACAATGAAATTTGTATTTCAAATTCATAAAAGGACAAGGAGACTGCAATGCAGACAAATACACTAGAGTATGATTACTCAATAGCTAAGTTATTTGTTTTTTCTGCGATGGCTTTTGGATTTGTAGGGCTGCTCATCGGGGTAGTGATTGCATTTCAAATGGCATTCCCAGATTTAAACTATTTAGCTTCAGAATATGGAACTTTTGGTAGGCTTCGACCACTTCATACCAATGGTATTATTTATGGTTTTACATTGAGCGGGATTTGGGCTTCGTGGTATTACTTAGGGCAAAGGGTGCTTAAAATTACATATAAAGAGCATTGTTTTTTACGCGCAGTAGGCTTAGCACATTTTTGGATTTATATTGTGCTTATGGCTCTTGCAGTAGTTACACTTTTTGCTGGATTAACACAATCCAAAGAATACTCTGAACTTATTTGGCCTCTTGATATTCTTGTAGTTGTTGTGTGGGTATTATGGGGTGTGAGCCTTTTTGGAAGTATGGGTGTAAGACGCGAGCAGACAATTTATATTTCATTGTGGTATTTTATTGCTACTTTTGTAGGAATTTCTGCTCTTTATATTTTTAATAATCTTGCAGTTCCAACTTACTTTATCGCAGGTATAGGAAGTATCTTGCATTCAATTTCATTTTATGCAGGGACAAATGATGCTATGGTGCAATGGTGGTGGGGGCATAATGCCGTTGCATTCGTTTTTACTTCAGGTATTATTGGGTTAATCTATTACTTTCTACCTAAAGAATCTGGGCAACCTATCTTCTCATATAAACTTACTTTATTCTCATTCTGGGGACTTATGTTTATTTATATTTGGGCAGGTGGGCATCACTTAATTTATTCAACAACACCTGATTGGATTCAAACACTTGGTTCTGTATTCTCTGTTATTTTGATTTTGCCTTCGTGGGGGACAGCTATCAATATGCTTTTAACAATGCGTGGGCAATGGCATCAAATTAAAGAATCTCCAATGATCAAATTCCTTATTCTTGCTTCAACTTGGTATATGCTGACAACGCTTGAAGGACCAATTCAATCTATTCGTTCAGTCAATGGTTTGGCTCACTTTACAGATTGGATTATTGGACACGTTCATGATGCAGCACTTGGTTGGGTAGGATTTATGATTATCGCAGCGTGCTTCCATATGGTGCCTCGCATATTTAAACGCGAACTTTATTCTAAAAAACTTATGGATGCACAATTTTGGATTATGACAACAGGGATTATCCTTTACTTCTCAAGTATGTGGATTGCAGGTATCACACAGGGTATGATGTGGAGAGATGTTGATGATAATGGAAATCTTACATATAGTTTTATCAACACAGTTGTTTCGCTTTTCCCATATTATCTTATCCGTGCAATTGGTGGTTTGATGTATTTGGTAGGCTTTATAATGTTTATTTACAACATTCTTATGACAATTTCATCAGGCAGGGTGCTTGAAAAAGAACCCCAAAATGCTACTCCGATGGCAGCGTAAAGGAGGAATGAGAATATGTTTAGTTTTTTAGAGAGAAATCCATTCTTTTTCACGGTTGCATTTTTGTTGGTGTTTTCTATCGCAGGGTTAGTAGAGGTTTTGCCCGGTTTTGCAAAAAAGGCTCAACCTATTGAAGGCTTAAAGCCTTATTCTTTGCTTGAAACTGCAGGACGACAAGTATATATTGCAGAGGGTTGTTATAATTGCCATTCGCAGCTTATTCGTCCATTTAAGGCTGAAACAGACCGATATGGTGCTTATAGTTTAAGTGGTGAATATGCTTATGATAGACCATTCTTGTGGGGTTCAAAGCGCACAGGTCCAGATTTACATAGGGTAGGTGATAGTCGTAAAGCAGCAGATTGGCACGATGGACATATGAGAGACCCGAAATCGCGTGTGCCCGGCTCAATTATGCCAGCGTATGAGCATCTTTATACAAAAAATGCTGACTTTGAAACTGCCTTTGCAGAGGCTTATACACAAAAAGTTGTTTTTGGTGTGCCTTATGATACAGAAGGTGGAGTGCAAATTGGCGCACAATCTTATGACAAAAATGATCTTGCAACGCTTTCTAAAGCAAGGGAAATTTTTATGCAAGAAGCTAAAGTAGTTGTTGATGAAATGATAAGCCAAGATGTCAAAGATGCCTTTGAGCAAGGAGAGGTAAAGCAAATCGTTGCGCTCATTGCTTATATGAATAGTCTTGGACAATCGCGCCGCACTGCTACACAAGTATCGCGAGCAGCACAATGATAGATACTACACTTTTGGAGTTTATTGTTGCTTATCAGAAAGAGATTTATCTTGCAGTTACGCTTTTGCTTGTAGTATTTTTGTATGGATATGTTTATCATTTATATTCTTCACAAGCTAAAGGTGTAAAAGATTATGAAAAATATGCTAATCTTGCTCTGAATGATAGTCTTGATGATGAGCTCATTGAACCACGAACACACAATGAAAGGGGAACTAGATGAATTGGTCAGATAATATAACAATACTAGGGTTAATAGGTGCTTTTGTTATCTTAATCCTTACTATTTTTGTAATAAGCGTATATCTTAAAAAGATTAAAGATGGCAAGGCTGAAGGAGAATTAACAAGCGAAAGCTGGGACGGCATAGGAGAACAGACAAACAATCTCCCTGTTGGCTGGGCTGCCTGTTTTTTGGGTGTGCTTATTTGGGGCTTTTGGTATATCTTTTTAGGATACCCACTCAATGCTTACTCACAAATTGGAGAATACAACCAAGAAGTGCAAAGCTATAATCAAAAATATGCTTCTACTTGGGAAAACCTAAGCGGAGAGGAGCTTGGCAGTATGGGACAAAGTATTTTCTTGGTGCAATGCTCTCAATGCCACGGAATCACAGCAGAGGGTATGAATGGTAAGGCAAAAGATCTTACAAAATGGACTAAAGAAGAGGGTATTATTGAGGTCATTAAAGAAGGAAGCAAAGGCTTAGACTATATAGCTGGTGAAATGGCACCTGTATCTGTAAATGATAGCGAAGCAAAAGCAATCGCAGCCTATGTTATGCAAGATATTTCAAGCACTAAGAACACTAAGTATCCACTTGAGGTGAGCAAAGGTAAAGAACTCTTTGCAATACATTGTGCGGCTTGCCACGGAGATGAAGGTAAGGGCAATGGTGGCGGTGTAGATGGATTTGCACCTGATTTGACTAAATATGGGACAGCAGATTTTCTTGCAGAAGTGCTTACAAAAGGTAAAAAAGGCGTAATTGGCGTTATGCCTTCATTTGAATATGCAAACTTTGCGCCAAGCCAAAAAGAAGCGCTTAATGTGTATATTCGCTCTTTAAATTTATCTGAAGCGGAATAAAGGAGATTGTTATGAATGGTTTATTTGGAATCAATGGTTTAACAGGGTTTATTATCGCTGTGGTGCTTTTGCTTAGTATCGTTGCGGGATTAGGTACTTGTGCTATTCTTACACAAAAATCTGTGGCAACAGATTATTACAAGATTGAACAAGTAGATTCAATTAAGCAAATTGACATTGAAAATGCACAATACCGCACAAGTGCAGAATAGGAGGCAGGTATGAAACTTACACTTATTGAAAAGCTTCTTGGGACATTGCTTATTGTCACTATTGTGATGACAATCGTCATTCCTTTTATTCCTGATTTCTTTTTGCATTTGGTTTAATAAATGCTCTTGCTACTAGGGAGACTAATATGTATTAGTCTCTTGGTTGCCCTTACACTTGGTGCAGATGAGAACATTAAGGATTCTCACAATTATGTCCTTGATAATTCTGATTTGCTCCTTATACCTAAAAGTGTTGGCTTTATTGATACGCTTTCAAATGAGCTTTTCTCAAAAACTGGTTTTTCTTTATATGTTGCAGTTGTTGATAAAATCCCAGAGGATATAAAGGATAGGGTTATTGATGGGGATAACCTTGCCGAGCAAGATTTACAAAAACTCTATCGCAATAGATATAAAAAAGTCTTAACGCAAAACTTGCCGCAACCTTATGCACTTCTTGTCTTTATGAGGGAAGATAAAAAAATGGATATTTTAAGTTCCGCACCTAAAGAATATTTTGATGAAGACAAGGTATATTATGAATATATGGTGCCGCTACTTCCAAAGGAGAAAGATGAGGTTCTTACACCACAGCTTATTTCTGCGATTATGCTCAATGGTTATTCAGAAGCTGCGGATATGATTGCAGCGCATTTTGGGGTAAAACTAGAAAACAATATGCCTGTTGATGAAAGTGGAGGGCGAGAATTTGTGCGATTTAGTATGTATGCTATGATGCTTATTATGTTTGGTATTATCGGCGCGATTTATCTTATGCGCAAAAAATAGAGGAGAGAGAAATGAGAGAGAAAAACTACTGGCCCCACGCGATTGTTGGCATATTGCTTTTTGGGGTGTTTATGGTGAGTGTATCTATTACTATTGCGATGAAAAATCCTATCCAAGATGAAAACACTTATTTTGCAAAAAAACGCATTGTTGATGAAAATATTAATGATATTATTAAGGAGCAAAACCTTTTTAGTGCAATGTATGATTATAGTATCTATTTGAGCAATGAGGGCAAAAGCTATGCACACAATACCTTTGTTTTTCCTTACAATGCACCCTCTCATCGTCCGGATATAAAATCTCAAATACCTCCTACTATTATCCCCCCTAATGGGGCAAGGATACATATAGAGATTGAGCCAAAAACGTCTGCGTATTCTATTGAAAACATACATCTTTTTTTGGATTCTATGCACGAAGCACATAAGATTCAGGATTTAGGTGAGATAGAAAATGTAAGGCAAGCAAGCAAGATGCTTAATAATCTCCTTTTAGGGCGATGGAAATTTGTGCTTGAAATAACCTATAAGGAAGATTCAGAGAATACATTACGAGAGCCAAAAACACATAAAGCCTATTTTGAATCCGAAGTTTTTATTAAAGATGTAAGCAACCAAGCTGTTAAAGAACGCTCAAAATGAAAACACAAACTCATCATTTCCATCAAGCCTTTTTGCTCCTTGATGCAGTTATGGGTATTTGTATTTGTGCAACTGCCTTGATTCTTACATTTGGATTTTTATATACATTTTCGCCCACAACCAAGCTTTCTACTTATGATACCTACAAGCAGCTTTTGCTCTCACCTACGATAACCTCAATAACTTTGAATACACATTCTACGCCATCACTTACCTATGAGGTTTTTGAGCAAAGTTATACTGCTCCTCATAATTTTGAACTTTTACGATTTTATACACCCAAAGCCATTCGCTAATGCGTAAAATGTCGCATTATTTTCGTTCTGCACGAAGCGCTTTCTCACTTTTTGAAGTAGTAGTGAGCATTGTTATTTTAGGTGTGATTGGGATAATATGCAGCTCTATGCTGTTGCAAATGAGCAAAAATATTGCTTATGTACGCAGCTTAAATAACCCAAGCCCTAATATAGCCCTTGCAAAAATTGAGAATCTACTGCAATATGCGATTATAGAATCTCTTATAGGCAATGGCGGAATACCACTTAGTGTAGCGAGTTCATCTCTTGCGTTTATGGCTATTGATGAGCAATCTTTGTTTGGTGGCGGATATAAAAATGCTCCAACTTCTATGCAGGGCGATACACTTCTTCCTTTAGTATCAATACATATTCAATCTCATCATAATGATTCATTGTATTTTGCAACTTTAAAAGGGTGGCAGCCACAGCAGGAGCTCTACCTTGTTACGCAGCCTAAAGAGGTTTTTACGCCCTATACCATTACGCACATTCATTCGCAAACTCTTGTGCTTGATAAGACACCAAGCCACACACCTTTTATTGCCTTGCCATTGCAATCGCACTTTATTGAATTGCGTGATAATACATTATGGCTTGATAATGCACCTCTTGCTTTTGATGTCCTCTCATTTACAATTACACCTTTTTCTTTTACTCAAGGTATTTTTCTTGAATTAAACCTTTGTGTCGCCACACCGACAAAAAAGCATTGTGAAAATGGGGGCGTATGGCTTGATGAAATTGTAGAGAATATGCTATGAAAATATCCGCACAATCATCACAAAAACCTTCCAAGATTGCTCCTAATCGCAAAGGATTTTATATGATCTATGCTATTTTAATTATCGTCTCCGTAGGGATTGTTTGCACATTTTATTTGCGTCAGTCCTATCATCGCTCCCACACCCACGCTCATTTGCACGCCAAAGCCCAGCTCTACCTCTATGCGCGAAGTCTTAAAGATATGGTTATATTTTGTCTCAAAGAGCGAGATATACCTACTTGTCAAATACAAGAATTTTCTTTTCCTCACAATTATCATTTTCGCACAACGCTGACAAGTTTAGATTCTCATACGCTTTTGCTTGATATACACGGCAGTATTTTGCACCCCTCTAGCAGCAATATTTTGCGCATTACTAAACGTTATGTGCTTCTTGTGCCTTAATGTCTATTAAAGCACATCAATTTTCTTTATTGAGTTAAAATATGCTTTTTAAAGTTATACATATCAATCAATGAACTATTATTTATGGAGAGATTATGCACGAAGCACCCAAAAATCGTTTTGAAGAAAAAATCCATATTTTAACTCATCGTCCGCGTTTTATGTTTGCACTTTTTTCTAGCACTTCTATGACCGTTTTTGGTAGTATGATTATTGCCACTTCAATACCTGCTATTGAGAAGTATTTTGTAGATATTCCACATATTCAAACGCTTTCAAAGCTCATTTTGACACTTCCTGCACTTTTTATTATGCTGTTTTCACCATTGGGTGGAATCCTTATTGATAAATTTGGGCGCTTAAAGTTTCTCATTAGCTCTATGATTTTATGGAGCGTAAGTGGTGTGCTTGGAGCACTATGGGATAATATTTATTGGGTTCTCTTTACAAGGGCAATTTTTGGCATTGCCACTGCATTTGTTATGACAACTGCAAGCACATTAGTGGCAGATTATTATGTGGGCGAGGAGCGCGCAAAGGCTTTAGGCATACAAGGTTTTGCAACAGCGTGCAGCAGCGCAATTTTTATGTGTATTGGTGGTATTTTGGCACATTTTGATTGGCATTATCCTTTTTATGTCTATGGGCTTGGCATTTTTTTGAGCATATTTGTTGCAAGCACACTTTTTGAGCCTCGTGTAAGTAAGCGCAAACAGATTCTTAAAGAAGCATACAAAAAAATCAATATAATGTCCATTTTGCCCTGCTATTTTTTTGGCTTTATTATTATGGTTGCCTATTATACTTCGCCTACACAGATTCCACATTTTATTATACAAAATTTAGGCAAAAGCGAAATGATAGTTGGCTTTTGTATTTGCGCTTCGGCTTTTGCATATGGTGTATCATCTCTTTTTTATCCAAGGATTAGGCAATTTTTATCGCTCAAGGGCATTTATGTTGTTGGATTTATGTGTATGGGTAGTGGATTTGCTCTTATTTTTATTTTACATAATATTTATGCAGTTGTGTTGGGATTGCTTCTTGTTGGCACTGGTGGAGGCGCAATGATTGTGAATAATTCATCTTTATTGCTTAGCCTTGTCCCTAAGCAGCACATAGCAAAAGCCATCGGAGTCCTAAGCGCTACTGCGTGTTTTGGGCAGTTTGTATCGCCATTATTTTCTCAACCCATTGTGAATAGGTATGGAATCGTTCATCTTTTTTTGGTTGTGGCACTTCTTCTTTTCGCTATGTCTGCATTTGCTTTGTGCAAACCAAAATAAAAAACTTTATAAAGCCTCACTGACTTCATCAACAAGATAAAGCAGATTCTGCCATATAATATTTGTTTTATCATTTAAGCCAATCTCACAAGTGCTAGAACTTGCGAATCCTCGCTTTAGGTGTTTATCTCCTTGTCTTTTTTGAGCATAAAATTCACCAAATTCTCTTAATGCACTCTCATTGAGTTCTGGGCATATAAAGCCTTTGTTTCCAGCAAACCCACAGCATTGAGTTTTGGTGTGCTTTATCACTTTCCCATTTGTGCAAGAGCTGGCTATGTAATCAAGCGCACTCTCCCAACCACCTTTTTTAGTAGCACACATTGCATAGAGTGCAATATCCTCATCTAAGGGGGTAATATGCAATCGTTCTAAGAGCACATTTGCAATATATTGGGGCATATCAAAAATTTTTATATCATTTAGATTTTGCAAATCTAGTTTGTGTTTGATTGTGTGCATAAGCTCATAACTGCACGCGCTATGGTCGCATACAACTTCTATATTTTCTTCGTTTTCTTTCATTTTCCTTAGAGCCTCATAAAGCTCTTGTGCCTTTTGCTCTGAAGTTTTTGGATAATCTTTGAAAGCTTTGCCACAGCAGAGATTCTCAAGGTTATGTGGATAAATGACGCATATGCCCGCTTTTTTGCACAAAGATTCAAAGACTTCTTGTAAAGGGCGCTTATCTAATGCTTTCATTGAGGGTGCAAAAACACGATTTATGCAGGTGCTAAAATATATGACTTTTTTATTACTTTGTATTTTTGGCATAGAATCTTTAAATACTTTTTCATTTGCGCGTGACATACTTGTAGGAATATAAGGCGTGCCTAAGAGGTTTCTTGTTGCTTTGCTCCATTTGCTTATGGTGTTTGTGCCAAAAAAATAAGAGTTGAGATTCACAAATTTCACTCCCCCTTTAGCGAGTTTAAGAGTGCTGCTAAAATGTTTGCCTACATTTGAAGCGATAAATTGTGCAGTAGTAGAGGTGAGTGCGGGTTTAAGTGTAAGCGCGATTTTGGCAGTATCAATCTCTAGCGGACAAAGACTCGCGCACATTGAGCAAGTAGCGCAAGTATCTATGCCAAAATAAACATAACCATCTTTGAGTTCTTTGAGCTGCTGCTCTTCCTCTGCATTTTTGTCTTGTAAATCCTCAAGCCTTTTTATTTCCTTGCGCACAGCAATGCGTTGTCTAGGGGTAAGGGTAAGTTCTTTGCTTGGACAAACCTTTTCGCAGAATCCGCATTCCATACATTGATTGATAAAATCTTCTACTTCGCTTGAATGTTTGAGGTTCTTTAAATGAATCTGTGTATCATTTGAGATGATAACATCGGGATTGATGAGATGATGCGGGTCAAAAATTGATTTGATTTTTTGATTAATATTATATGCTTGTTTGCCCCATTCTTTCTCCACAAATGGCGCAATCATACGCCCTGTGCCGTGCTCTGCCTTTGTGCTACCTCCAAGCGAAAGAACAGAATCTACCATAGCTTCCATAAATGCACCAAAACGCGCACTTTCATCTTTATCATTTAAATTTGGTGTGATAATAAAATGGACATTACCAGAGAGCGCGTGTCCAAAGATGATACCTGTAAAGTCAAACTTGGCAAAAAGCCGCGTGATTTCCTCAATGCCTTGCGCAAAAGATTCTATCTCAAAGCAAATATCCTCTGTAATAACGATACTTCCGCTAGGACGCAAAGATGCAGAAAGTGGCAAAAGTCCTTTGCGAATCTTCCACCACGAAGCCATTTCTTTTTCATTTGAGCTAAAGTTTTCGCCAAACAAACTTGGTGCTTTTGTGAGGGCTTGCGAAATGGTAGCTATTTTAGATTCTAAAGCCTTTTGTGTGGTATCTTCTAATTGCACAAGGAGTGCGCATTGCCCCTTTTTTACACTTAAAATGCGCTCGTCTATATCCCCTAAATGTTGTGCTGATTTCAAACACGCATAATCCATTAGTTCAGCAGCAGAGACAATATCTTCATTGCTTGCTAGAATCTGCACTGCCTTTGCTGCAAGTGTGAGATTCTCATAAAAAAGCAATGCACACGCTTTAAAGGCATAATCACTTACGCATTCGTATTCCACTTGAGAGACAAAGCCCAAAGTCCCCTCTGCACCGATAAAAATATGATTTAAAATATCTTTTATATCGCTAAAATCAAGTAAAGTATTGATACTATAACCGGTCGTATTTTTGATAGCAAATTTGCGGCGGATAAGTTTGGTCAGCTCTTGAGAAGCCAAAATCTCATCACGCAATGCTAAAAGTGCGTCTGCCTTGTCTTTATGGTGAGCTAAAAAAGATTGTATATTCTCATTTTGCTTTGCCCTTTCACTTGTGTCAAGCACAGAGCCATCGTGGAGTATTATGCGCACAGATTTAATAGTATTGTAGCTATTTTGTTTTACGCCACAGCACATACCACTTGAATTATTTGAGAAGATACCACCAATCATAGCGTTATTAATCGTTGCTGGGTCTGGTCCAATTTTTTTACCAAAGGGCTTTAATGCTTCATTTGCCTCGCTCCCTATCACCCCGCAATCACATACAATACTTGAAGCATTATCTTGTATGGATATGTTTTGCCACCTTGCATTTGCAAGCACAAGCACACTATCGCTACACGCTTGTCCGCTCAAACTTGTCCCTGCCGCACGAAATGTAAGCGGGGCATTGTATTTTTTGCTCAAAGCAAAAAGTTTTATAATCTCACTTTCATCAAATGCCCAAATCACCACACGCGGCACATAACGATAGCAAGAAGCATCTGTGCCATAGGCAAATCGGCGTAAATAATCTGTGTAGATTCTATTTTTAAAGATGATTTGTGCCTGTGCGATAAACCCTGTAAAGTCGGGTGTTTGCGTGTGAGATTGCATATTTCCTCCTTTTGCTTTGTTTATTATTATAGCTTAGAGAAAATAAAAACAATGAATGTATTTCATTTATTGTTTGTTTAGTATCGCCTTGATATGTCCTTTTTGCAAAGTAAGCGTATTACCACTTATATGAGCAGAGCTATTGCCATCGCCAAGAATGTGCATAAGCGTATCTTCAATTTCCATACTCTCTGGTGCGCACATCATACGCGTCATACCTGCACCATTATTAATGGCAAGTGTGTTGTTTGCCTTGATTTCATAATTGCCAAAGAAATTATTACACCCAGCATTGCCATAAAAGCTTTTATCTACTTCAAAGCTTACAAATGCGTTACGCTCACCAAGTCTTATATCAATTTGTTTGTATCCATCATTTAATGCATTGAGTGTCCATTTGCCCAAAATATCTCTTTGCATATCTTGTGCATTTCCACAGCCTATTACCAATGCTCCCAATATGCCCACGAAATAACAATATTTGAGCTTCATTACCACTCCTTTTTGAATCCTATTCCTGCCATTGTAATTCTTTAAATACTTCTTTAATATGCGAATGCACTTTTAAATGGCTGACAAAAGTATAGCCTAATATATCATTTTTGATGCGCACTCGTAGCTCACGCTCACCCTTAAGTTCTTGTGAATAAGCCTTGAGTTTATCTAAAATACCATTTTGAATACAAGAAGAATCAACAACTACACACAAAGGCGTGCAAATATCAATTTCGCTAGGATTCATATCAAGTGGGATAACCTTTGTAGTTTCATCTTCTTGTGCAATATTTTTTATTGCGGGTTCTATTTTTTCTTTTGCAGCCTCTTCAAGGCTAAGAATCTTTAAAATACGCAGACTAAAGCTTTCCTCTCGCTCCTCTATTTTACATTTGAGCGCCAAAGGCATATCGGTATTAAAGTTTTCAAGTATATCAAGGTGTTTCTCAAATACCATTATTTCAAGCTTCCCGCCATAATCTAAAAACTCAATGTTCCCAAAAGGTTTGCCACTTTTTTTGCTTATCTTCCGTTTAATGGAGAGTATCTTCCCTACAAGCATACAGGTAGAATTAAGCTGCAACTGCTCTAATTCAATGCTTTTGACTATACCCTTAATGTTTTTGAGATTGTCTTTAAAGTTATCAAGCGGGTGTCCAGACACATAAATGCCCATACATTCATACTCATAATCAAGCAAAGTGCGTATGTCGTATTCGCCCTTATGTGTGATAGGTAAATATATATTAATCTCTACTTCATCTTCACCAAAAAGTGAGTTATGTATCATCTCTTGAGCTTTGCTTTTTTCTCGCCCTTTATCACAGAGCATATCTATATACTCAAGCATACTTTTGCGTGAATATCCTAGATTATCTAGCCCTCCGGATTTAATAAGCGGCTCTAAAGAGCGTTTAGTGAGTTTAGAAAAATCTACTCTTGCGATAAAATCTTCCAAGCTCTTATACGCACCATTTTTTTCACGCTCTTCTATGATATTTTCAATAGGCGCATCGCCTAAGCCCTTAATGGCGCTTAGTCCAAAAATAATTTTTTTCACTCCATCAAATTCGCCTACACCAAAATTATTTTCAGAAATATTCACGTGTGGAGGGACAATTTCAATGCCAAGTGATTTCACTTCATCAATATATTTTGCCACAGATTCTACTTTTGAAGTTTCGCTTGTAAGCATAGCTGCCATAAATTCGTGCTCATAATATGTTTTTAAATATGCAGTTTGATAGGTAATCATTCCATAAGCTGCAGCGTGAGATTTGTTGAATCCATATCCTGCAAATTTCACAATAAGTTCCCATAAATCCTCTGCTTTGTTGCGATTATAACCTTGTTTCTCTGCGCCATCAGCAAATTCTTTTTTTAATCGTAACATTTCATCAAGCTTCTTTTTTCCCATAGCACGGCGCACCAAATCTGCACCTCCAAGGGAGAATCCACCAATAGTTTGCACAATTTGCATTACTTGTTCTTGATAGACAATAACACCATAAGTGGGCTTTAGAATCGGCTCTAGTGCGTCTATGAGATATTCAATTTTTACTAATCCGTGCTTACGCGCGACAAAATCATCAATAAGGTCCATAGGTCCGGGACGATACAGAGAAATCATTGCCACAACATCTTCAAAATTGCTTGGTTTGAGCCTTTTTGCTATTGCCTGCATACCTTCAGATTCTATTTGGAATAGCCCTAGTGTGCTGCCACTCTGTATCGTTTCATAGACTTTAGAATCTTCCATTTCCATCGTGCTCAAATCAATATCTGCGCCATACCGCTTTTTAATAAGCTTGATTGCATCATCAATCACCGTGAGTGTTTTAAGTCCCAAAAAGTCAAATTTAATTAAATCCACAGCTTCAAGCCAACCCATAGAATACTGCGTAGCGACACCATTCATTTTTTCGTTCGTATAAAGAGGGACTTTGTGCCATAGTTCTTCTTGAGAATCTATCACAATCGCAGCAGCGTGTGTGCCAGCATTGCGTTTTAATCCCTCAAGCAATAGAGCATAATCCCATACTTGTTTTGCAAGAGGATTTGTTTCTACGAGTTCGCGAATCTTTGGTTCTTTTTCCCACGCTCCATCTTTTTCTTTTCCATCTTTGCCTATATGCTTTGTAAGCGTGATATGAAGTTCTGCTGGAATGAGCTTTGCGAAAGCATCAGCATCATTATAGGGCATATTAAGCACGCGGGCGACATCTCGTATCACACCTTTTGGAAGGAGCGAACCAAAGGTAATAACTTGCGCGACATTAAACTTGCCATAAGTATTTGCTACATATTCTATCATCTCGCCGCGTCTGCGTTGGCAAAAGTCCATATCAATATCGGGCATACTCACTCGCTCAGGATTCAAAAAGCGCTCAAAAAGTAAATCGTATTTCAGTGGGTCAATATTTGTAATCTTAAGCGAATATGCCACAAGGCTTCCTGCTGCAGAACCACGTCCGGGTCCAACAGGGATATGATTTTGTTTTGCAAAATTGACAAAATCCCACACAATGAGCATATAACCGGGAAATTTCATTGAGTTAATCACTTCTATTTCTTTTTCTAAACGCTCTTTGTAGAGATGATGAGATTCTATCGGAATATGTTTTAAACGCTCCTCCAATCCTTGACGACATTTGAAAGCAAAATATACTGCATCATCAATAGATTCTAAAGGACAATTTAAAATCTGTGGCAGATTCTCTTTTTGTGCGTAATTTTGAGTATGTTTAAATGTAGGCGGCGTGGCAGGAGTATTTTTTAAGAGTATTTCGCCTGTGTGTTTGTTTTTAATCTCAATATTTTTTAAATCCAAGTTAAGCTGGCATTTTTGTGCAATTTCTTGCGTATTTTCTAGCACTTCAGGCACATCACAAAAAAGCTTTTGCATTTCCTGCGGAGATTTGACATAAAACTCCTTGACTGAATGCTTTAATCTATCTTTGTCGTTCAATGTTTTACCCATTGCCACGCACATTGCTACTTCTTGTGCGCTCGCATCTTCTTGCAAGGAATAATGTGTGTCATTTGTCGCAATTACTTTAATATCAAGTTCCCTGCCAAGTTTGAGAATCTGCTCATCAATAAAAAGTTGGTCATTGATGCCGTGTCGCATAAGCTCAAGGTAAAAATCTTCGCCGAAAATATCTTTATATTCTAGTGCCACTTCTTTAGCCACATCATAGCCTTTTACTCCAAATCGCACATTGCGAGGATTGCCCACATTGAGCTGCCAATTTATTTCGCCCTGCAGACAGGCTGAAGAACAAATAAGCCCCTCGCTCCTCTCTCTTAACAAAGCTTTGTTAAGACGAGGATAGTAATAAAATCCCTCAATAAAAGATTGCGAGGAGAGATACATTAGATTTTTATAGCCCACTTCGTTTTTGGCAAAGAGACAGAGGTGAAAACGTTGCTTGATGCTTTTATCATTGAGTGTATCGCCATTATGTAGATAAGCTTCCATACCGATGATAGGATTAAGCCCCTCTTCTTTCATACTCACATAAAAATCAAGTGCTCCAAACATATTGCCGTGGTCAGTAATTGCAACAGATTCCATACCTAATTCGCGTATGCGTTTAGCTAGAAATTTGATTTTATTTGCCCCATCAAGCAAGGAGTATTCAGTGTGAAGATGAAGATGTGTAAAACTCATAAATATATCCTTTCAATGCGATATGTTATAAAAATTATTTTAGAATCTATAAAGTTTATTATAAAACAAACTCGTTTAGAAACACTTAAAATGAGAAAGATTCTTTATTTTAGCATTACATTTTCTATGTTTATAATTTGCATATTTATTTTATGGAAGAGATAGATGATAAAGCTTTAGTGTATCCTAGCTTTTATGTGGATTTTGCCTTTAGGCATAAATGCAAAAGATGAGCTCAAAGAACATCTGTTGGCAGTTTTTGTAGGTTGTGAAGAGGCTTGGTGGTGTGCTGACTTAGCATTCAATGATGATTTAATACTTCAAGATGACATAAAATCAATAAAAGCACCGAGTTTTGATTGCACAAAGGCTCACAATACCATTGAATCAATGATTTGCAAAGATAAAGAACTTGCAGTTCTTGATGCACTTATGGCACAAAGATATACATATGTCAAAGATTATATTCCTATGCCTGTTAAGAGCAATCCGCAAAGCAAAACAAGAGTGTATCACGCAGCATTTGTCAAGCGTATCGTAAGAATGCGCAATAGTTTTAAGATTTAAAAAGTGAGCTAAGCGCATCTATACCTGTTTTTTCTGCAGGTGTAGCCTCATTTTCAATTGGTTTAGATTCTGTAATTTCTTGAAGTTCAATATCACATTCGCATAACATACTTGCAAGGCGGATATTCACGCCATTTTTGCCAATAGCTTTGCTTTTTTGCTCATTTTTGATTTGCACAATTGCCCTTTTGCGTTCGCCCTCTTGTGCTTCTTCAATCTTAACGCTTAGCACCTGTGCAGGTGTCAGAGCTTTAGCAACAAAAATTTCAAGTGTGCTATGATATTCTACGCAGTCAATATTTTCATTCGCTAGCTCCTTGCTTACCGTATTGATTCGCACTCCTTTTACACCGACACAACAGCCAATAGGGTCAATACGCGCACTATTTGAATATACTGCAATCTTTGCTCTATCACCGGGGATTCGCGCACTTTTATGAATAATGACTTCATTATCTTTTATCTCTGGCACTTCCATCGCAAGGAGTTCCTCTAGGAATTTAGGTGTTGTGCGAGAGAGTTCCACTTGCAATCCATTGCGATTAATGCCTACAAATTTTAAAATTGCTCGCACACAATCGCCGACTTTGAAATTTTCGCCTTTAATGCGATTTTTTTGGGGTAATATTGCGCGGATACTTTCAATTTCTATAAAGGTATTGCCACTATCATCTATGCCTACAACTTGTCCATTGACGATTTTTCCTACCATTGCACGGAAATTTTGTAAGATTTGATTCTCAATAGAACGTTGCAAATTATATTCAAGATTTAAAAAAAGTTTATTAATCGCTCCCCTGCTCATTGCATCTAATTGTAATTCACAATCCACTTCATCGCCTATGCTTACATCACCAAGTTCTTTGGCTTGAGAGAGGGGGAGGAATATCCCTAGATTTTCCTCATTTAATTCTTGCTCATCTGCACATACTTTCATACGATAAAAAAGCTTGAGAGTGCGCTCTTTAGTATCTTGCTCAACAAAATAATCATAATGCGGATTGATCTCTTCTTTGGCAATTTTAATTAAGCCTTCTTTGACGATTTCTAGCACTGCTTGTGATTCTAAGCCTTTATCATAAGCAATTAAATCAATAATATCTAAAATCTTTTCCATAAAATCCATCTCCTTAAGTCTAGTTGTGGGATTATGCCTTCATAGCTTGGGGATTTGTAGGCTATATGGCTTAATGAAGAATGATAGATTATAATAAAATTTTGCTTAAAGTTTCACAAATATGCCTTTTTTGGCTATAATGGGAGATTCTATAACTTTGATTAAGGGAGATATTATGGAACTTAAACTTGCTAAAAACACACTTGCTCAAGCGAATACCAAAAGTAAAGCTAATGTAGTAAAAATAAGCTATGAAGATATGCTCAAAAAGTGCGCACAGGGGGAACATATTTTCTATTTTGATAAAGAAAATTCACACAAGGAAATGCAAAAAGTATGCGCCTCTTTGCAGAAAGCGGGCTATAATACATATCTTAATGAAGTGCGTTATGGTCTTGATGAGGCAAGTTATATTTATGAACTTCATATTATTTAAAATGATAGAATCTACACACCAATGAAGCTTTTTATACAAACATTAGGCTGTGCTATGAATGAGCGTGATTCTGCGCATATGATTGCTGAATTGCGCGATAAGAAGCATTACACTCTTACAGATAATGCTAAAGAGGCAGATTTAATTCTTATCAATACTTGTTCTGTGCGTGAAAAGCCTGAAAAAAAGCTTTTTTCTGAAATCGGAGCATTTGCCAAAGAAAAAAAAGCAGGAGCAAAAATTGGTGTTTGTGGTTGCACAGCAAGTCATTTGGGTGAGGAAATTATCAAAAAAGCTCCAAGTGTAGATTTTGTGCTAGGAGCTAGAAATGTATCAAAAATCACACAGGTGCTTGAGCGTCCTAAAGCGGTTGAGGTAGATATTGATTATGATGATAGCACTTATGTATTTGCTTCGCCACAAAGTATGGGCATTAAAGCACATCTTAATATTTCCATAGGTTGTGATAAAAAATGCAGTTATTGCATTGTGCCTTTTACGCGTGGCAAAGAGATTTCTGTCCCTAAGGATTTGCTTATATCTGAAGCAAAAAAATGTGTGGCAAGTGGGGTGAAAGAATTGCTCCTACTAGGACAAAATGTCAATAATTATGGCGTGAGATTCTCTCACCCTCACCCAAAAACAAATTTTACGCAACTTTTACGCGCTTTAAGTGAGATTGATGGCTTATATAGAATCCGCTTTACCTCTCCTCACCCTTTGCATATGGACGATGCATTTTTAGAGGAATTTGCAAGTAATCCTGTAATCGCTAAGGGCATACACATTCCTTTGCAAAGCGGCTCAAGTAGGATTCTCAAAATGATGAGGCGGGGCTATGATAGGCAATGGTATCTTGATAGAATCGCTAAACTCAAGTCCCTTGTCCCAAATGTCGGCATTGGCACAGATATTATTGTAGGATTCCCTACCGAATCCGAGCAAGACTTTGAGGATACGATGGAAATGCTTTCTCTTGTGGAATTTGATACGCTTTATAGCTTTGTATATTCACCTCGTCCGCACACAAGTGCGTTTGAATATGATAAAAGTATGCTTGTATCTCCTGAAGTGGCAAAAGAGCGTTTAACGCGATTACAGAAACTTCATAAGGAGATTCTGCATAAAAAAGCGCAGCTTGAAATCGGACGCACACATAATGTGTTGATTGAGAATCATTGCGATAGCAAGGAGCAGTGTTGGAGTGAAGGGCGCAGTAGTAGTAATAAATTGATTAAAATCTTGGACAAGAAATGCGAGATTGGCTCTATCATAAAAGTAGAAATAACGCACAATGAAGGTGGTGCGCTTATGGGGAGATTTATAAATGAATTAAACCTTAGTCAAGCGCTTTCTTCTAGGGATTATTCTTTACAAAATCTCACACACCTGAAAGAAGATACCTTATGCTAAGTCGTGAGAAAAAACGTCAGATACTTGCTAAAATCGCTCCACCTCTTATGTATGCTGTATTACGCATTTTATATGCTCTTACGCGACATAGATTCCATATCAATGAACACGCAAAAAAGCATAATTTTATCGGTGCATTTTGGCACGGAGAACTTCTTATGTTACCTTTTTTATATAAGAGATTCCAAAAGCTCGTGAGTAAGGAGCGCGATAAAGGTTTTTATATTGTTCAATCTCATCATTTTGATGCTGAACTTATGGTTCGTGTTATTGCTCTTTTTAACTTAAAATCTCTACGCGGCTCATCTTCAAAAGGTGGTTTGCGTGTGCTAATGGAAGCCTTGAAGTTGCTTAAAGGAGGCTGCGATATAGGATTATCTCTTGATGGACCAAAAGGACCTTATCATTCCATATCTGATGGCGTAGTGGTGATGAGTCAAAAAACTGGGCGTTATATTATCCCCATACGCGTGGTGTATAGTCGTTATTGGGAGCTAAAAACTTGGGATAAATTTCGTATTCCTAAGCCATTTTCACGGATTGATTACCATATGCTTGATGGTTTTGTAGTTGATAAAAATATGCATCTTGAAGATGCAAAACAAATAGTGCGCTTACATTTAGAAAAGGAACTCTAAATGCTTATAATTGATTCAAACTTCACGAAAGTTTTGCTAAAATTGATAAAAATTGTGAATATGTGAGGGTGTGCGAGTTGTTAAAGTTTTTACTTCGTCCATTTTTTTCTACGGTTTTAATCGGCGTGAATCTTGATGCTAAAGTGTGTTCCCTCAAAATTGTTGTGCTTAAAAACGGACACGTTAAAAATAGTGTAAGCAAAGAGTTTAAAATCGTAAATAAAGAGCTACCTATGGAAGCAGCCAAACTGATTGCAGACTATAAACGCAAATATCCTTTTACTTATTTGAGTGCAATGAGTAAGACTTATAATCAAGGGCTAGCGAATTGCTCCAAAAAAGGAGAATTAATTAAGTTTGGTGTGAATGCAAAGACTTCACATATTGTTGAAATGCCTAATCATTGGCTTTTTTATATTCAACAGCTTGCAGTTGATGAAAACCGCGTAAAGTTTATTCGTGCTTTAGGTTTGGATTATCTTTTTTCACCATTTGTGCTTGTATATGAGAATATCAAAGGGCGACTTACTGACAAAGTGCGCTTGTATGTATTGCAAGAGCGAGCGAGTATTACACTTTTTGTAGCGGATAAAAAAGGTGTGTATTTTGGCGGGTTTTTTATGGTTGGAGGAGAGCTAGAGAATGCTGAAGATAAAGGTGCTTCTGTGCTTGAAATACATTCGGCAAAGGAAATGAGTGATTTGGATTCTATTCTTGGTTCTATTGATGAGCTAAAGGAAATAGGTGAGCTGGAAGATTTAGATGAGGAGCTTATCCGCAAGGAATTTACACCTCAAGAAATAGATTCCCAAAAGCAGCAAGAGGCTGAAATGTCTCGTTTAGAGGGCTTAAGAGATTTAGCGCGGGCATCAAATGCAACAGAGATTCTCAAAAATTCTATTAATGAGTTTTATAGCAATCCTATTTATAATAGCACACAATTTATAGAAACTATCGTGCTTTTGGACACTTATGGTATGACAGAACAAGCAGTTGCTCATATTCGCAATACGCTTATGATTGAGGTAGAGGTGCGCTCAATTCATATTCCCGATGCCCTTATTGACCTCTCTAAAGCTGAACTCAAAGATAATAGAGGATAAGTATTATGGCTTATAGTTTCATACGCCCTAAACCTAAGAGTATTTTTAAACGTTATACAAAAATTTGGTTTGTATATAGCATATTGGCTGTGGTGTGTATTTATGGTTTTGCAAAGGTATTAGAAAAACAAATTGTTGCTAAAATTAATGAACAAACTCATATTGAAGAAAATATTCAAAATATCAAACTTAAAACTATCGTGATTAAAGACTATATAGAGCGCCTAGATTATGAAATCACAATGGGTGAAAACATACAAACACAAAATAAAATGCTCAAAGATGGATTATCAAACCTCCTTAAGCTTATTCCAGATCAAATTACGGCTAAAAGCATAGAGTTAAACTATAATTCCCTTGTGATGAAAGGTTTAACGCCCTCAAAGGAAGTATATAAATTTCTTTTGGAAGCTCCTTTGCGTGCAGTTTTTACACAGGTGAGAGTGGAATTTTATCCTCTTGTAAGTGGGTGGTTTAATTTTGTTGCTGTGAGTAAGGCAAATCCTACACTCAAACCTCTTAAAAATGACAAAAAGGAGCAAAGTGATGAGTAGCGATTTTCGTTTGGAATTTGCACTTAAAAACTTTGTTTGGTTTTTGGTATTTGCAGCTATTTGTGTTTTTTGTGTAAGTAAGTTTCTTTTACCTCAAGTGAATGAATATAAAAAACAAGCCCTAGAGAGCAAAAAATCACGCATTGCCTTCAATCAAATCAATAAAGATTATCAAGCCATAGAGGCACAGCTTAAAACACTCTCTATTCAGCACTACAAGATGCTTTTAAGTCTTCATAACCAAGGAGATGAAACAAAATTACAAGCTTTATTGCAAGATTATTTCACAGAAGTAGAAGTAAAAAAGCTCAACACTACTCGCGAACAAGATATTCTTGATACAAGATACCAAATTATTGGTTATGCATCTACTACGCAGAGTATTGAAGATTTTATTTTATGGGCAAATACAATGCCTTATTTTGCGCGTGTAGAGTTGCCACTTAAAATGGAATTTGATGAGAAAAGCAAACAGATTTATTTTGTTATAGCGATAAGTTTAAAAAATTCAGATTATAAAGAACATCAAATTATTCTTGATAATCATTTGCGATTTGATTATTTCAAGCCTTAATATAATGAAGCATTATTCGGTTTTAAAAAATGAAATAATACAGGCTTTGGATTGTTTGAGAGAAGATTCTATTTTGATTGATTGCACCTTAGGCTTTGGAGGGCATACTCTTGGGGCTTTACAGACTTATCCAAATATTGAAGTTTATGCTTTTGATAAAGACATATATGCACTTAATCTCGCCAAAGAGCGCTTAAAGCCTTATGTGCCACATATCCATTTTTGCAACAATGCTTTTTCTGAATTTTTGGATATTGTGCCAAGTGCGGCATTGGCTCGTGTAAGGGGTATTATTGCCGATATTGGCGTAAGTTCTATGCAGCTTGATGAAGCGCAAAGGGGTTTTAGCTTTGCCTCTCCCACGCTTGATATGCGTATGGATACACGAGCGGAACTCAATGCTACAAAGGTGATTAATACCTATTCGTCTGCTCGTTTGGAAGAGATTTTTAGAATCTATGGGGAAGTGAGGCAGAGTAAAAAACTCACAGAACTCATCACACATCAACGCAAAACAAAGCCTTTTAGCTCTTGTTATGAGTTAAGTACATTTATTGAGGGGCATTTTCCTCGTATTGGAGGCATACACCCTGCAACACTAGCTTTCCAAGCATTACGGATTGAGGTGAATGATGAACTAGGGGAGCTCAAAAGATTACTTCATAGCATAGAACTTGCTTTTGATGAGGGTAAGCTTGCATCTTGTAGAGTGGGGATTATTTCTTTTCATTCGCTTGAGGATAGAATTATTAAGCAATGTTTTAAGCAATGGAGCAAATCGTGTATTTGTGCAGAGGAAAGTTTAAGATGTGAGTGTGGTAATAATCACGCCAAAGGGCAGATTCTCACTAAGAAGCCAATTACCCCAACCCCTCAAGAGATAGCGCAAAATAAACGTTCTCGTAGCGCAAAATTAAGAATTTTTGATTTACAGGGTAAAATATGATTTTGAAAAGGAGCATAAATGAATACTCAAAATGATAAAACTATGCGTCTTGATGATATTATTCTCCCCAAATCGCGTGTGAATGAGTGGGAAAAAGAAGAGATTGCAAATGTTGCTGAAGAGGCTAAAAAAGAACAAAACATTCTTGCAAGAAATAATACACAAGGTTTAGGTTTGTATGAGCTTAAAGTCGCAGGTTATATTATGCTTTTTGTGTTCATAATAAGTGTGCCTAAAATTTATCTCTCTAGCCATATTTATTATTTGAGTAAAGATATTGCAAATCTTCAAGCCCAGTATGCTATGCTTACTGATGAAAATAGGCGATTAAAACACGATGTAGAGAATCTACGTTATAAATTTTTGATTCTCAATGAATTTTGATTCTGTTAAGGTGGCGGACAGGGAGGGATTCGAACCCTCGATAACCTTGCGGCTATGCATCCTTAGCAGGGATGTGGTTTCAGCCAACTCACCCACCTGTCCATATGAAAAAAGAACGCTATTGTAGGCGAAAAATGATAAAACTACACTTAACGCTATTTAATAGGATAGCCGAAGCGAAAATTTATAGATACAAAAGACAAATAAAGCAAAGTAATGTTAGAATCCCCTCTCTTTCATTCATTTTGGAGTAAAGGATTATGATGAAATACGCATTTATTTTTCCCGGACAAGGCTCACAAAAAATAGGTATGGGCAAGGAATTTTATGACAACTTTGCTGTGGCAAAGGAGCTTTTTGAGGAGGCATCTGATAGCTTAGGGCTAGATATGAAACATCTTCTTTTTGAGGAAAATGATAAACTCAATCTTACATCATATACTCAACCAGCGATTTTTCTTGTCAGTGCTATTGCTCATAGTGTTTTTCAAAGCGAATGTCCGTTAATGCCAAGCGTGGCTATGGGACACTCTCTTGGTGAAGTAAGCGCAGTGGTAATCAGTGAAGGTATGAGCTTTGCTCAAGGGATAAAGCTTACACACAAGCGTGGGGAGCTTATGACACAAGCGTGTGAGGGTAAAGATGCAGGAATGATGGTTATTGTTGGGCTAGAGGATAACATACTTGAGGAATTTTGCCAAAACGCACAAAAACAAGCAAAAAGCATTTGGTGCGCAAATTATAATGGTAGCGGACAAATTGTGCTTGCAGGGCGCAAAAAAGACTTAAGCGAAGCAGAATCTACGCTTAAAACACTTGGAGCAAAACGAGCACTTTTGCTTCCTATGTCGGTTGCTAGTCATTGTCCTATGTTGGAATCAGCCCTACCAGCTTTCACCCAGCTTTTAGATGAAAGTTTAAATGAACATTTAAGCACGTTCATTCTTTCAAATGCCACACTTGAAATGTATAGCACAAAAGCGCAGGCAAAAGCATTGCTTAGCAAGCAGCTTACACAACCTGTGCTTTATAAGCAGTCTATTCTTAAGCTCAATGATGAGGTTGATGCTTTTATTGAATTTGGAAATGGTAGTGTATTGCGTGGATTAAACAAGCGATTAAGTAGCCTGCCTACTTGGAATATTGAGAATCTTGCAAGCTTAAAAGAATGTATTGATGGCGTTAAAAGCGGAACTTAGACTTAAATATAAGGAGTATCTATGACACTTGGTATCATTGGGGCAATGATTGAAGAGATTACGCCTTTGCTTGAGCTCTTTGGCGATTATAGGAGCAGACAGGTGGGTGGCAATACTTACTATGAAATCCAAAAAGATGGGCACAAAATCTTTATCGCTTATAGCAAGATTGGTAAAGTTCATTCTGCTTTGACTTCAAGCACAATGATTTTGCATTTTGGTTGTGAAAAAATCATTTTTAGTGGCGTGGCAGGTGGCTTAAGTGCGGATTTGAAAGTGGGTGATTTAATATTAGGACAAAAGCTTTGTCAATATGATGTGGATATTAGTGCATTTGGACACCCGCTAGGCTTTATTCCTGAAAGTAAGGTTTTTATAGAATCTGATGCTACACTCAATACCATTGCACGCTCCATTGCAAACAATCAAGGCATTAAGCTTAAAGAGGGCATTATCGCTTCGGGCGATGCTTTTATTGCTGATTCTCAAAAAAAGCAGTGGATTATCCAGCATTTTGGAGCTGATGCGGTAGAAATGGAGGGAGCAGCTGTGGCTGTTGTGTGTGATTTACTTGCTGTGCCATTTTGTATTTTGCGCTCTATTAGTGATAGTGCCGATGGAAATGCTGATATAAGTTTTGATGAGTTTTTGGTCAGCTCGGCAAAACGTAGTGCCGATTTTGTGATGATGATGTGTGAGATGATTTTATCCCACAAATAAAGGAGTTTTTATGAGAACAATTACTCTTTTGCGCCACGCTGATACAATCAGTAGGGAAGAATACCGATTAAACAATAAAAAGGATAAAAATGATATTTTTCGCCCATTAAGCAAGCTTGGCAAAGCGCAAAGCAAACATATAGCACACTTAGCTATGCAACATTTGCACTTTGATGTTATTTTTTGCTCACCTGCTAAACGCACACAGCAAACACTCAAGCCTTTAAGAAAATATGTGCGTTCGGATTCTATCATTCTTTGTGATGAGATTCTTCCTGATTGCGGACTTAAAGGATATATGAATCTTATAGAAAAAAAATCATTTCAAAAAGCACAAAATCCACTTATTGTAGGGCATCAGCCTGATTTAAAGAGTTTTGCAACTTACCTTTGCCCCTCATTTCGCGCACTTGTTCCTAAGGGTGTTTTGATGAGGTTTATACTTCATTCTGGTAACAATGGGCTTGAAGGACAAGGCATCATTGATTTCATCTTGCCACCTTTTATACTTGAAGATTTTAAAAATAAGGAATAAACGATGAAGAGGCAAGTAAGGATTCAATCTCTACACACAAAACGTGGAGCATTTAGTATGATGGAGCTTATATTTGTTATTATTATACTCGGGATTCTTGCTGCTATTGCTTTACCAAGACTTTCACTTACGCGTTCTGATGCCCAACTTATTGCAGTAGAAAATGATATTATCGGAGCGCTCAATGCGATTCAGCGCGAAGTTTTTAGCCAAAATATTGAGCCTTCCACCCTTGATGGGGTAAAAATGCTTGAACTTGCAGGGCTTAGTCATTCGCGGTGGATAGCACAAAATAATGGTGTGAGACTTGCCAAAAATGGTGTGCTTGATACACAAAATGATTGTGTAACGCTTATGCAAGAAAATGGTAAAATTATCTTTTTTATTCAGCCTAAAGCAGATTCTACTCTTTGCACTAAATTGCTTGAGCGACATAAGGCACGGCGAGAAGTGCCGCTTAGCACCTCAAATGCAATTTTCTAATAGGAGAGCATTCAGCTCATTTGAACTCTTATGTGTCATTATTATCATCGCTATCATTACGAGTATAGGGGTGCGGTATATGGGACATATCACACATAAACAATGTATCTCTCGTCTTAAGTCTCAACTTGCCCATACACAAAATGCTTTGAGCGCATATTATGCAAATGCTTTTATTCGCGCAGATGTGATAGATTATGTCCAAGCACAAAGTATTTTAAGACAGCTGGAGCAAAACAATACTTTGCAATGTGCTTTTAGTGTGCAGGGAAGCAAGATTATTGCCCATATCGGTATGGAGCATCTTGTTTTTGGGCTTGAGCCCCCTACTCTTGAAATAAATCCTAAAATTTTTTGCAAACTTTCTTCGGCTCTTTGCAAAGATTTTAGTGATAGAATCTTAGATAAATAAATCTTCATACATATTTTGTTTGCTTTGTCCTATGCGGTAGAGTGCAAAATCATACGATATTGGGTCATTAGGATTGAGCATACATAGTGTATCAGTGGCTTGTAGCGCACTTTGTAAGTCATAACTTTTGCGCTTTAGAATCTTAAGTTTAAGGCAGATTCTAAAGGTATGAGTATCAAGTGGCAATATTAAATGCGATGGCTGTATATGTTCTTGCCAACAGCCAATATCAATTTCATCTTGGCGCACAAGCCAACGCAAGAGCATATTCCAACGTTTTAATGCACACGCACCTGTGGGAAATGCACCATAAGTGTTCATATAAGCACTATAAGATGTGCCAAATGCAAAATGTAAGCCTTTGCTTACGCTATTTTCGCGCACAAAAGAATAAAGAGAATCAATACAATGATAAATGCCATAAAGAATGCGTGCGTGGTTTTTATTTCCACTCTGATACCAAAGTGTAAAATGCGCAGGAGGATTTTTATACGCTTGAAGGAAATATGTGAGCAAACCACCATTTTCAAGCATACAAGCGATAGCTTCAAAGATATGCCTAATATCTGCACTTGTTTGGAATCTATAATAAGGAAATGCCTCATAGCGTATTTTCGTGCGAGAGCATAAAAGTGAGAAATCAAGTTTTTGAAGCATTTGCACGATTGCTTTTGCATTTCCATAAGAGAGAAGCGCACATATAAGGGCAATCTCTGCAAAATAAGACGTGTGTTGGTAGTTTTTTGCCACAAGCAAAGGATCTGGATTTTGCATACTGAGTTCTTTAGAAGTATTTTTAAGCTTGTATTGGGCATCAAGCATTGCCTTAAGCTTTTTCACGATATTCCTTTATCGTTGGTATTTTTGCGCTAAGATAGATTCTAACGCAATTTGACAAAGAGGCACATAATGAAAAAATGGATATTCTTGTTTGTAGGAGTAGCTTTAAACACCCTACAAGCAGAGTATTTGGCATTAGAGAATGCCTACAAGCAGGTTTTACAAAATAATGATGGACTAAAATCCACTCAAAGTGCAGTTGATAAACAAGAAAAGCTCAAAAGTGCAACCAAAATGCTTTATTTCCCCCAAGTTTCACTTGATGCATTTTATGTGCATTTGCAATCACCAATGAATGCACATCTTTTTGATACCTCTGCACTTAATAATCTTAGCGGGACAGCTCTTGCCCCTTTGCTTCCTCATCTCACACAACCTATCACACTACAAGACCAAAATATTATCTTTAGTGCGCTTAATATTGCCTATCCACTTTTTACGGGCGGTAAGCGTCATTTTGCTAATAAACTTTCTGAAATTGCTTTTGATGATGCACTCCTTGCCCTTAAGCTCAAGGAATTAAGCCTCTTTGAAGATTGTGCAAAGCTTTATTATGGCGTGGTATTAGCTCATCAGATTCACAATACGCTTCAAGATGCAAATGAAGGGCATCTCGCACATTATAAAAATGCGCAAAAACTCCAAGAAAAAGGGCAAATTGCGCGTTTAGAAACGCTCCAAGCCCAAGTCAATTATGATAAATCTAGCATTGAAGTGCAAAAAGCAAATGATACTCTTCATATCGCCATTATGGCGTTTAATGCGATGTTAAATAGAGAATCTAATGTACCTCTTGAATTGAGCTCAAGTATTGATATTAAACAAGATGCGATGTTGCAAAATGTGGATTATTTTGTAAATAAAACACTTGAAGTCTATCCTGCTTTGCACATAATGGATAATCAGGTCAAATCTACGCACGAGCTTTCGCATATTGAATTTTCTTCATTTTTGCCTGAAATAGGAGCTTTTGGTAGTTATATGTTTAATGATAATAGCTCTTTGCTTGATAAAGCTATGCCAAATTGGTATGTAGGTATAGGTGCGCGGTGGTCTCTTCTTTCGCCAAGTGGGAGAATCCAAAAATATCAAGCAAGCAAAATAGCTTCTATTCAAGCGCAGTTTGCTACTTCACAAGCTAAGAAAGATTTAAAAACGCTCTGTGAAAAGACTTATAATGAAGTTATTTCGTATAAATCGCAATATTTTAGCCTTGATTCCTCTGTGGAGTTAGCCAAAGAGAATCTCAAGCTGCGTGAGAGGGCATTTTTACAGGGTATGAGTACAAGCACAGAAGTAAGTGATGCGCAAAATGCTCTTTCACTCGTGCTTATTGAACGCCAAAGTGTGGCATATAGCTATGCAATTTCACTTGCGCGGCTTTTTGCCCTAAGTGGAGAAGTGGAGAGATTCTATGGATTTTTTAATTAAGCAAAGAATGGGAGAGAGGATATGAAAATAAATATCAAGCTTGTAGCTTTAATTGTTATAGCTTTAGCATTTTTGTTGTGGCTTGCAGTCAGCTTTACTCGTGCTTATGAGCCAAAGGAAAATAGAATCTATGCCCAAGTGCAAGCGCGTGAATATGCTATTAGCTCTAAGGTTGCGGGACGTGTGGAGAATATTTTTGTTAAAAAGGGCGATATGCTTAAAAAGGGCGATTTGGTGTATAGTATTGATTCTCCAGAGTTACAAGCTAAGCTTGAACAGGCAAAAGCAGGGTATCAAGCAGCAAAGGCTTTAAGCACAGAAACAAAGCAAGGAGCGAGAGTAGAGACCATTCAGTCAGCAAAAGATGTTTGGCAAGGCGCTAAAACAATGGCAAATCTTGCTAAAAGCACTTATGAGCGTATAGAATCTCTTTATAAAGATGGTGTGGTAAGCCAACAAAGGCGTGATGAAGCGTATGCAAACTACACTACTGCAAAACATAATGAAAATGTAACCTATCAGCAATATAAAATTGCCCTTGATGGCGCAAGTGTTGAGACAAAAATAGCAGCACAAGCTAAAGAAGATGCAGCGGCAGGACAAGTCAATGAAGTTGAAAGCTATGCCAAAGATACTCAAGCTATTGCGCCAACAAATGGAGAGGTAAGTAATGTTTTGCTTCACGAAGGTGAGCTTGCACCGAGTGGATTCCCTGTGGCATTAATGATTGATATGAATGATGCGTGGATTGTTTTTCATCTGCCTGAATATCGTTTAAAAGATTTTGTTAAGGGCACAACTTTTCAAGCATTTATTCCCGCTTTGGATAAAAGAGCAGAATTTAGGGTAGAGTTTGTCTCTGTTATGGGAGATTTTGCCACTTGGAGAGCTACAAGCGCATCTAAAGGTTATGATGTAAAAACTTTTGAAGTTGAAGCATACCCTACTCTACCTATTGATGGCTTACGCGTAGGTATGAGTGTGCTTATTGATTAGTTTAAGGTAGATTTGGGATAATTTTGCTAAAATGTTTAGTTCATTTCATTTTATAAAAAAGGTTTGTTATGGCAAGAAAATGTTTTTTCACAGGTAAGGGTCCTATGGTTGGAAACAATGTAAGTCACGCAAATAATAAAACAAAAAAGCGTTCTTTGCCTAATCTTCGCAATGTTCGGCTTAAACTTGAAGATGGAACAAGCGTAAGAGTAAAAGTTGCCGCTTCCACATTGCGAACAATAAAAAAATATTCTTAAGCTAAGCTTTACCCATCTTGTTTGCAAGATTTAAGAAATTTCTTCACTGGGGCAATACCCCAAAACCAGACATTTCTTTAGCTGGTGAGCTCTATGAGCAGCTCAAGCCCTTTAGACTTCCGCTCATTCTTGTTCAATTTTTTCTTCTTTTTGGCACATTAGGGTATTTGGCATTAGAAGATTATGATTTAATGCAGGCATTTTTTCAGACTTCTTATACTTTTACTAATACAGGTTTTGGTTCATTAAGGGAGAAAGAATTTAGCACCATTACTATTTTTTTTACTGCGCTTTTAATGGTATGTGGAGCGGGAGTTGTAACCTTTAGTGTAGCATTTATTATGAGTGTAGTGAATAATGGCACTCTTATTAGATTGATTAAGGAGCAAAAAATGGTATATAAAATTGCACGTTTGCAAAATCATTATGTGATTTGCTATCACAATGAATTTACTACTGAACTTGCCCAGCAGTTTTTAGAATCTCATATTCCTTTTGTCGTGGTGGATAATTCCCCTGATTTTGAAGCCCAAGCCCAAAAGTACAAGTATCCTTATTATATCATTGATGACCCACATACGCATATAGCTATGCTCAAATCACATCTCTCAAGCGCAAAAGGGATTGTAAGTTTTTCTAAGAATCCCGCGGATAATATCACTATGGTGGTGAGTGCGCGTATCTTTGAGGAAGAGCTAAGAAGAAAGCCTTATTATATTATTGCTACTGCAAATTCACAAGAAGAGAGCAAAAAGCTTAAAAAAATTGGCTGTGATGCTGTTATTTCTGCCTCTAAGCTTATGGCGCAAAGAATCTCCGCAATGGCAGTGCGTCCGGATATGGAAAATCTCCTTGAGCGGTTTTTATATCAACGCGATACGCCTCTTGATTTGGAGGAAATCATCGTGCCACGTTATTCGTGGCTTGTGTTAAGAAAACTCAAAGAGGCACATTTCCGCGATGTTACAAATGTCTCTGTCGTGGGGCTAACGCAAAAAGATGGCGTTTATATCACTATGCCAAATGGCAATACGATTGTTTCAAGTGAGTGCAAACTCCTTGTGATTGGGACGAGCGAGAATATTCGCGCTACTAAGCGTTTGATTATGAAAAAGCAAAAACCAAGAGAGGTTGATTATGTTTGAGATTATCCCTATTAAAGGGGGTGTGAATGCACCAGAAGGATTCTATGCTGATGGCGTAAGTGCAGGATTAAAACCTCCACTTGAAAATGGCACTCCTGCACTTGATGTGGCATTTTTGTATAGTGAAGATGCGCTTAAGCCTTTTACACTTTTTACGAGCAATCGTTTTCAAGCAGCACCCATAATACACTTTAAACGTTTTGTTCAAGGCAAAGAGAGTAATTTTGTGCTTATTAACACCAAAAATGCCAACGCAATGACAGGAGAAGCAGGAGTGCAAGATGTGTGTGATATTTTATCATCACTGAGACAAAAATTCCCCTTTATACAAAACCCTATAATGTCAAGCACAGGTGTTATCGGGCAATATTTGCCTAAGGAGAAAATCATCGCTTCTTTTTCCTCCTTTGATATGAATGCCAAAAGTGAAAATGCCCACACTCGTGCTGCCGATGCGATACGCACGACAGATGCTTTTAGCAAAGAAATTGCATTAAAAGTGCAGCTCAATGGTGGCAAAAGCTTTTGTATCGGAGCTATGGCAAAGGGAGCAGGTATGATACAGCCTGCCCTTGCGACTATGCTTTGTTTTATTACAACTGATGCAGCTTTGCCTGAAGCTGATGGGGATAGAATCTTGCGCGAGTGCGCAAAAACAAGTTTTGATGCTATTAGTGTAGATGGTGATATGAGCACAAATGATTCTGTCTTTTTGTTTGCCAATGGGCGCAGTGGGGTTTATGATGAGATGGCTTTCAAAGAAGCATTAAAAATGATTATGCACAAACTTGCTACCGATATGGTCAGAGATGGTGAGGGCTCTACCAAGCTTGTAGCCTTTGAAGTGTGCGGTGCAAGAGATGAAGCACAAGCTATGCGTGCCGCAAAAGCTCTTACAAATTCGCTTTTAGTAAAAACTGCAATTTTTGGACAAGACCCAAATTGGGGTAGAATCGCCTCAACAATTGGCGCAAGTGGCGTAGAATGCAATGAGAAAAGCTTAAAAATTGCTTTTGATTCTGTGGTAGTATTTGATAAGGGGCAAATATGTTTTGATGAGCAGAGCGAAGCAAAAGCGGCAGCAGTAATGAAGCAAGAAAGCTTTAGAATCACTTGTGATTTGGGTATAGGCGATGGGCATTTTGTCGCTTATGGTTGTGATTTGGGCTATCGCTATGTAGAGATTAATGCTGATTATAGAAGCTAGATTCTGTGTTTGTAGATAAAGTGAAGTGATTTTAGGGTAAAAAAACGCGTTATTATTGAAAATATCCTATAATAAAGCATTGAATTTGCCTTAAAGGAGTAAGAGATGTTTCACGAATATAGAGATGAGGTTACTGCATTAAAGACACATAATACGCACTTTGCAAAGATTTTTGATGAGCATAATGAGCTTGATGATAGAATCAAAAAGATTGAAGATGGCGAGGAATTAATGAGTGATATGGAGCTTGAAGTGCTCAAAAAACAAAAACTTCGTCTTAAAGATGAAGCCTATGCAATGATTTTGGAATATCGCAAATCCCATTAGTTTTGTCGTTGCTGTTTCCTTTATTGAACACACACTATTTATAAACTCTATGGATATTTATAATGTATGCTTTGGGCTTTGGCATAGGTTACCTGCGCATTTTGGGATAGCTTGACAAATCGCCGCTTGGTATAATCCACTATAAAATTTCCTCCTCCTTTACGCACAGCATATAGCCCTACGAGAATCTCTACACTTTTGTCAATGACTGCATTTGGTGGCATTTTTTTGCCACAATGTATAATCAAATGCGCACTTGGCATATCTTTGATATGAAACCACAAATCATCAGCCTTTGCCGATTCTAAAAGTCGTTGATTTTCTTTAGCATTGCGTCCTATACTTATTTTGAAGCCCTCAATAAAAAAGCTCTCTATATCTTTTGTGGGCAGAATCTTATCTTTGGCTTTAGGTTTTTTCTCTTGCGTGGCAAATATTGCGCTTAGTTCATCGCATTGCTTTATAAGTGCGATTTTATCGGAGAGAAAATCAATTTTATCTTGGAGATTCTCTATTTGTTTATGGAGATGTTGGGCTTTTTTATGATATTTTTTGCTTTGGGTGAAATACCAATTTCCAGCTTCTTGCAAATCTCTCGCGCAAGGGGGGAGTTCTAGTTCTATATTTGCCCCCTCAAAATCTTGTAAAGTTAAATGTGATGAAGTGATTTTGTGTGTTGGCAAAAGGTGCAATGAGCCAAAAAGCACCTTCCCATAATGCGCATATTGCTTTGCAGAAGTTAAAAGTTCCTCATATTTTGGCAGAGAATCAAGCATTTGCAAGAGATTCTCTCTCTTGGCATAAAGAGATTTAAGCACAGCTTGTTTTTTGGCATTATGAAATTGGGTATATCTCTCCATATAGGAGCGATGAAGTAATGCAAGTGTTTGTTCAAGCGAGGGTATTGTTTGTGGGGGCATTTTTGTGTTTGGTTGAGGCAAGGGCTCAAGCACTTTTCCTACCGCGACTACGCGCCACGATTTACTCGATGGAATATGTCGCAATGCTTCAAGCACGACAAAATTTTCATCGCATATCATAACATTTGTATGTTTGCCTGTAAATTCACATATAAGCCAAAAATATTGGAGTTTGTAATGTCCCTTTTGGCTTATAAAAATCTGCAAGATTCTATTTTCTCCATCTACACGCACTTGTTCTATTTTCGCACGAGTAGAGCATTGGGCGAGTTTATTATCAAATGGAGCATTAAACTCACGCGCACCTAGTATCTCTGTTTCACTCATAAAGGCATTACTTTGTGAGCGTGTCATATCAAAATAGATTCTCTGTTTATTGCCTTGTTTATCTTGGCAGACAAATGCAAAGAGATTGATTTCTTTGCGTTTAAAGCATACGATATGTTCCATATTTTGTAGATATGCACTTATGCCTTTTAATAGCGCGAGATTCAATGCTTTACCCTTAAAGAGATTGCTAAGATTTTAAATGCGCTCTTGCAAACTCAAGTGCCTCAGCAGTGATGTTTGCTCCGCTAATAATGCGCGCTATTTCTTGCACTCTGCCCTCTTCATCAAGTTTGGTAATGCTGCTTTTTTCCCCTTGTTTTTGCACAAGATAGTGATTATCTGCCAAAGAGGGCATATGAGTTTGATGAGAAATAGCAAAGATTTGATAGCTTTGAGAAAGCGTTTTGAGAATCTTCGCTACACCTTCGCTCTCCTCTCCACTAAGATTCGCATCAATCTCATCAAGCACCAAAATCCCGCTACGAGGCTCAAGCTGCGTATCAATGCACATTATTGCAAGTCGCAAACGATTGTATTCTCCAGAGGAGAGCACATCTACGCTACTATTGCCAAGTTTTATTTCACATAGGCTCTCCCCATTTTCATTCATTTGCGCATTTTCTATTTTTATACTGCTTTGATTGAGTTTAAGCTCCGCACATAATCCTTGAAGTAAAGCATTAAATTGTGGTGCAAAGTGCTCGCGGTTTGTATGAAGTGTTTGTGCATTTTTTTTGCATTCTAGGGAAAGTTCCTCTACACGCTTTTGTAAATGTTGCTTATCAAAGCTTAGATTCTCATATTCTTGGAGTTTTTGCTTTTGCTCCTCAAGGTATATGAGCGCTTCTTTGATACCACCAAATCGGCGATTAAGCTCGGCAAGTGCGGTAATTTTATCTAAAATCTCTTCAGGATTAAGTTCTGCTAAATCCTCCAAACGCTCCTCTTGCTCTTGCACAATCGCTTCAAACTCACTTAATCCCTCAATGAGAGTAGGACAGCTTTTATCCACAAGTCCTAAAAATTCTTCAAAACTGCGCGAGAGTTCAAGTACCTGACGCACCTTATATATTTGTTCTTTAATTTTTTCTTGCTTGGAGAGCATTTTTTTGAGCGCGATAAGCTCCTCATATTCACCCTCTTTTGGATTTAAAGATTCTATTTTGGCAATTTCAAATGCTGCAAACTCTTTTAAATTCGCAAGATTTGCTTCTTGCTCTTGCATATCACTTAATTTTTTACGCGCTTGGCATAATGCTTGATAGTCTGATTTAAATTGAGAGAGAATCTCCTTGTGAGTTGGATTTTCACGCGTGATAAACAAATCAAGAATCTTAAGAATATTTGCAGGTTTAAGCTCATCTGCACCTTTGGTGCTAATGTGCTTTGCAAAGCCCGATACTATTTCATAGAGTTTTTTTTTGGAGCTTGAGGCGTGGTTGAGGAAATAACGCGTTTTATCTTTTTTGAGAATGCTTAACACAATTTCATTTTCATTATCGTTTGGAATCCCATATTCTAGCCAATCAAATGTGGGCAAATCAATCTCAATATTTGCCTCAATAAGGTCTGCATTACTCTCTTTAATCCCAAAAATCGCAAGCAGAGATTCCATAAATACTGATTTACCACTGCCACTTGCTCCACTAAAAACATTAAAGCCTTTTTGCACATATAGCTCTAAATCATTGAAAGCGGGGGAATTATGGATTAAGATTCTCTTAACCATCTTTGCTCCTTATTTTAATGCTCCTCGCCCCATTTGAATTTTTCTTTTAAAACGCTGAAATAATCTCGCGTAGGTGGATACATCAGCATTGCACTTTGGGGCAGAGCTTGGATTTGCACTCTATCAGAAGGCATAATATCAATCATTTCTTGCCCATCAATGATAAGTTTTGCTCTCTCCTTGGCGTAAAATTCTAGCATAAATTCATCACTTAAGACTAATGGACGCTGTGTGAGCGAATGCGGCGCAATGGGGGTGAGCAAAATATTGCGACAATAAGGATAAATAACCGAACCACCTGCGCTAATATTATACGCAGTAGAGCCAGCAGGTGTGCCAATAATAAGCCCATCACATCTATAAGTATTAAAATATGTTCTATCAATACTTGCATCAATATGCACCATACCGCTTAATTCGTGCTTGGAGATAAGAAATTCATTAATAGCAATAAGCGTTTGGGCGGAAGTGTGTTTTTCGCTCTCTGTATTATTGGTTTGTGTGTTATTCAAGGTAGAATATATGCGCGCTTGAAGCACGAGATGTTTTTGCAGAGTATAGTTTCCACTTTTAAGATAAGAGGTAAAGGTATGCAGATTTTGGGGCATAAGTGCAGTAAGAAAGCCTAATCTCCCTGTATTTATCCCCATACAAGGCAGCTGGTATTCAAACGCGCGGCGAAGCATAGAAATAAGTGTGCCATCGCCACCAAGGCTAAAAAGCGCATCACATTGTGTGGCAAGCTGATGAAAATCTCTCCCTAAAAGCTCAATCATACCCCCGCTAATGCTCTCTAGTATTACTTCAATGTCGGCATTATTCAGCTCTTCTTTTATTTGTAAAAAAGTTGTTTTGAGCTCCGGACTTGAAGGGCGTAAGATAACGCCAACTTTTGTAATAGGGGCATTAGATTCCATATTTGAGCTTACTCCACATAATATGCGCGAACGATGAATCCTCGCTGATTTGCCCTCTGCTGACTTAACCCCTCAAAAGCTGCGACATTTGGCATTCTTTTACTCACTATATAGATTG
The DNA here is from genome assembly GCF_026241255.1 of Helicobacter sp. MIT 21-1697. Classification (NCBI taxonomy): domain Bacteria; kingdom Pseudomonadati; phylum Campylobacterota; class Epsilonproteobacteria; order Campylobacterales; family Helicobacteraceae; genus Helicobacter; species Helicobacter sp. MIT 21-1697. The sequence goes on from NZ_JAPHNC010000004.1 coordinate 163,105, forward strand.
CCTCTCTTGCGCGAAAACTTGCTAATCCCTCTTGTTTTAGCTCCGGGCTTAATCCTGCGTAAGGGAGATTATCTACCACACCAGAAATCTCAAAAGCTACAATTTTATTATCTGCCCTTGCCATTGCTACAATGCCGCTTGTGAGTTCCTCAACGCAGTTTTTTGGCATACCCCAACGTCCTATTTTCATATTGACACAATGTGCCACGATTTTATCTTTTGGCTTGATAGAATAGCGAAGTTTTATAGGCGCGCTATTTTGTTCTTTTTTTAATGCTTTGTTTTGAGCTTTTAAGCGTTCTATTTGCGTATCTTTAGAATCAAGTGTAGATTTTTCTATTTTTTCTTGTGTCAAAAGATTAGATTCTATTTTTTCACTTATATCCTCAAGTGAAATATCAGAATCGCTCGCTATATAATAATACACCCCGCCAAGAGCCACTAAAAGCAACAGGATTAATATAAGAAAAATTTTTGTTTTTGATGAATTCCTTTCCATTACTCTACACTCCTTGTATATGTCAAAGCCTAAAGCTTATAACGCCTTTGGCACTCATCATTCTAGTCCATTCTTAAGCAAGAAATATTCCACCATAAAGTTAAGATTCTATATGAAAGGGATTTTTAAGTCCCTTTCATATAGAATCTTAACTTTTCTTACACATAGGCTTTCGTGCAAAGCATTACATTAGGGCGCAGATTACTTCTTTTGTTTCTTTTGCAATCTAATTTACTTCATTGTTTTGGGGAATGCTATGTTTGGTGATTTCAAACAAAGATTCTTAGTCAAATTTTGGTCGCCTATGCCTGCGATTATCGCACTTGGCGTAATGGCAGCTTATTATTTTGGTTTGACCGGGACTTATTGGGCTGTTACAGGGGAATTTACTCGTTGGGGCGGACATATTATGAATCTGCTAGGAGTAGATATAAGCACTTGGGGGTATTTCAAAATCATAGGTTTAGCTGGGACGCCGCTAGATAGGGTAGATGGTGTGATGATTATCGGAATGTTCGCAGGGGCGTTTGCGGCAGCAGCAATGGCAAATAATGTCAAATTTCGTCTGCCTCACAGCAATATCAGAATCGCCCAAGCTCTCATCGGTGGTATTATCGCAGGATTTGGTGCGCGAATTGGTATGGGGTGTAATTTGGCAAGTTTCTTTACAGGGATTCCACAATTTAGCTTACACGCGTGGTTTTTTACGATTATGACGCTTGTAGGCGTGTGGCTAGGGACGAAGGTTGTCTTGCTCCCGCTTTTTCGCTCCCATACGAAATTAGAGAGAGTGAGTGCGCAAAAAGACATTGGCAGCTCTCAAGACAACGAAAGTCGCGCGAAACTCCTTTTTGCTCTTGGTGTTTTGGTATTAGTTGGAGTGGGCGTTTGGGTAGCTTATCTAATGGTATATGGCGTTATCCCGGAGGGTAAAAAGATTCCAATTTTAGCCATTGCGGTTGTCTTTGGTGTGGGATTTGGCTTTACTCTCTCGCGTGCGCAGATTTGCTTTACCTCTGCTTTTAGGGATTTGTTTATCACAGGGCGTGGATATATGGCACAAGCGGTAATTGTGGGAATGATGGTTTCCACCATTGGCGTTTTTAGTTATATTTGTCTTGGATTGCCGCCTAAAATTATGTGGGCTGCGCCAAATGCAGTCATTGGCGGATTGCTCTTTGGCTTTGGAATCGTCATTGCTGGGGGTTGTGAGTGTGGTTGGATGTATCGCGCAGTTGAGGGGCAGGTGCATTATTGGATTGTCGGCATTGGCAATGTCATTGGCTCTACGCTTTTAGCTGCGACTTGGGATTACTATGCCGAGCCACTTGCGACAAGCTTCCCAAAAATCAATCTTTTAGAATCTTTTGGTAATTATGGCGGTTTGGTCGTGAGCTATGTGCTGCTTTTTGCGCTTCTTGCTTTTGTGTTGTGGATTGAGCGGCGATATTTTGCGAAAAATAAACGATTTGAACGCGCATAAGGAGGGAAAATGCAAGAGAATTTAAAAGAGATTATTCCAAATTTTAGGCTAGATTTGCAAGGTGAGCCTTGCCCTTATCCTGCAGTGCGCACACTTGAGGTGTTGCCCGAGCTGAAAAAAGGGGATATTTTAGAGGTGCTAAGCGATTGCCCACAGAGCATTAATAATATTCCCATTGATGCGAAAAATCACGGCTATGAAGTGCTAGCCGTGGAGCAGTTAGGAGCTACGATTCGCTATCTTATTAAAAAGCCTTAAATATCCTTAAGCAAGGTGAGCTTATAATACCAACCTTTAAACTTGCAGGGGGAGCGTGGCAATGAGCAAAACTTTACATTTTCTTGTCTTTTTCATCTTTGGGGCTTTGATATGGGGCTGTTCTACTCCTAGCCCAACTTTTGTAGAATCTGCACCTGCCCCAAAGACTTTCGCTCAAAGCAAAGCCGCTTTAAAAAAGGCTTATAAACAACAGCATTTCACGCAAGAATTTTATTGTCGTGTGGCATTTGATACGCACACATTGCAACTTATCCTTTCTAACAAATACACGCCGCGCAATGCTTTGACAAAAAGTGGAGCGCCAAACAAACGCGCACAGCGCATTGAGTTTGAGCATATTATGCCTGCTCATCGTTTTGGCAAAGATTTGTCGTGTTGGCGACAGGGCGGACGCAAAGCTTGTGCAAAAGATGAGAGATTCGCCCAAATGGAATCTGATAGGCGCAATCTCGTCCCTGCCATTGGCGAGATTAACGCTGATAGGAGTAATTATGAATATGCAGACGCCCCCAAAGATTTGAGTTTCTCACAATATGGCGCGTGCGCAGTCTATACAGACTTCAAGGCGAAAAGATTCTATCCTGCGGCTTACTCTAAGGGATTTATCGCACGCGTGTATTTGTATATGAGCCAGACATATAACATCGCACTTGAACCTCACGAAAAGGCATTAATGCAACGTTGGGATAAGCTCTATCCACCAAGTGAATATGAAATGCAGCTTCTGCGCACTCAACAAACACAAGAATAAACTTTCACATTTGAAAATCTCAAAACATAATATCCTCACAATATTGCTACATTTTCACACATAAAAGATTTTTTATACCCAAAAACTTTTGCTTTTAAGCAAAATCGGGGGGGGGGGGGCGTAGAATTGGAACTGCGTTTAACGCAAAATATCAATAAAAGGTGGTTTCAATGAAAACAATCAAAAAATGTGTGCTAAGCTCTGCTGTTGCTTTAGCTCTTGCAAGTTCTGCTCTTGTAGCTGAAGAAGATGGCGTGTTTGTAGGTGTAGGTGTGGGCTATGGTGGCTCTCAACTTAAAACTGGTAGCGAAAAAACAAATTTAAGTGGCATAAGCTATGAAATCATTGCTGGGTATAAGCAATTTTTTAGCCCTAGCTTTGGATTGCGCTATTATGCAAACTTCGCATATGCAGATGCAAGCAAAAAAGCTAAAGCTGGCGAGGAGAAAATCAAAGGCAATGTAATGGATTATGGTGTAAATGTTGATGCACTTTATAATTTTGTAACAGGTAGCACAGATGTTGGTGCATTCTTAGGGCTTGGACTTGGTGCAAATACTTGGGGTGGCAAAACTTTCAAAGATGGTAAGTTGGACAAGACAGGGCTTAATCTTGCGCTTAATGTTGGTTTAAGAAGTGTGATTGCACAAAATCACGGCGTAGAAATCGCTGCTCGTGTGCCTTTTATCGCTACGACATTACAAAAAGCGGCTACTGACGAACCAAAAATAACAGGTTCACATACTTATAATGTCGGTGTGCGCTATGTCTTTAACTTCTAAAAGGTAGCTTTTCAACTGCTAAACACTTAGGTGTGTGTGCATTTCTGTGGCGCACCTAAGCTTATACGATTCTCAAATATGCTAAAATAAAGCACATTTTTAGCATATACACTATGAGGCTTTCGTATAGCTTTTAATCCTCTCATACGCTTCTTGAATCTGCCTAAATCTATCATTATAGCTTTCTACAATGTGTTCATCTTGCCCAAATACATTATCAGGGTGATATTCTTTGGCGAGTTTGAGATAGTTTTTTTTCACAAATTCAAAATCATCTTGATAATGGCATTCTAGTGTCATATAGCAGCTGCGCAATATGCGCTCTTCTTCAGTGAGAAATGAATTTTCATATTTTCCCAAACCGCCACGATTTTTAAAGCTATCATAATCAAAATCTAAAATAATATTATGGATAACCTTAAAACTAATGAGATTAATGATACTCTCCCAAAAATAAGGCTTTGTGCTATCTAAATAAATCTCATCTCTATCGCAGCCTACATAATAATCCTCAAAAATATGCGCAATATATCGCCGCGCTACACTATTGGCTTGGTCCATTTTGAGCATTACGCGCCGCGTGTTTAAGATACGCAGTGCGATTTTCACGCGCTGGATAAGCGAATGCTTTTTTACAATCTTAATGCGGATAGGCAGGTAAGTAAAATCAAGCAAATATTTTAAATCTTGCAATGGCTCTTCAACAGGCTTTTGCATAGAATCTATCGCCTCTAGTGCTGGTTTTTGGGCTCTCTCTCCCAAATAGGGCAAATCACCTTGCAAAGAATCTATAAAATGATGAAGTTTTTGATGTTTTTCATCTTGTCCAAAAGCGTGATATGCCCAATTCACAAGATAATCTTTCTTAAATCTCTCACCATCATCAAGGATAAGAATCGTGCTTGAGAGACGATAACTTTTGGAGAAATATTTTTCGGCATAGGCAAGGGCTTTGTGAAGAAAATCGCTCTCTTCCTCAACGGTGATTTGAATATAATTTTGCAAAAGTGTTACATTCATCGCCTTTGTCTATCCTTTGATAATTACTTCTTTGCTTAAAATAAGCAAAGAAAATTCCTTACATACAAATCGGATTATAAGGAGACTTATTTAAATTATTTAACCAATGCACTTATTGCCTTAAAAGAGGTGTGCATAGAATCGCCCAAGATTCTAAAAAGAATAGATTCGGTTGGAAGCACACTTATGCCTTGTGTGCGGAAAAATTCAAGTGCGAGAGAGTGATTGTTCTCATTGCGTGAGCTACAAGCATCTGCGGCAAGTATGCACTCATAGCCCAAATCCCGCGCAGCAATGAGGCTTTGTAAGACACAAATATGACTTTCTATACCAAAAAATACAAGATTCTTGCATTTGCTTTGGGTAATATAATCTTTGATTTTCTTATCGCCAAAGATACCAAAACTTGTTTTTTCTAAGATGTGTGCATTTGGCGACAATGTAATAGCATTGTGCGTTTTGCCTAGTCCTTTGGGATATTGCTCTGTGATGAGCAAAGGTATTTTTAGAATCTGCGTAGATTCTAAAAGAATATTGGTATTTTTTATCACCTCATCTTTATGTGCCATAAGCCCCAAAAGTCGTTCCTGCACATCAACGCAGATAAAGAGAGTTTTCTGTGCTTTGATAAGAGGTTGCATTTTATCTCTTTAATCTTTCAGTTGCGAAACGATAGTTTTTGTATCTCGTGCGATAACAAGCTCCTCGTTTGTGGGAATCACACACACTTTTACCTTAGAATTTGCAGTAGAGATGATTGCCTCTTGTCCGCAGATGTTATTTGCTTCTTCATCAAGCTCCACGCCTAAAAATTCTAAATGTTTTACAATCATACCGCGGATAAATTTTGCATTCTCACCCACACCTGCACAGAAGCTCACTGCATCTACACCATTCATCGCTGCACAATACGCCCCTACATATTTCATCACGCGATAGGCAAAAGCAAGACGAGCGAGTTTTGCGCGTTCATTACCGCCCAAATCTGCATCAAGTAAGTCTCTAAAATCACTTGATACGCCTGAAATACCTAATACACCTGATTTTTTATTCAAAATATTAAGGATACTTTGAATATCCAAATCCTCGCGTTTTGAGATGTATTCTAAGATTGCAGGGTCTAAATCGCCACAACGAGTCCCCATAATCAAGCCTTCTAATGGTGTAAGCCCCATACTTGTATCTACACATTTACCATTTTTAATTGCTGAAATTGATGAGCCATTGCCCAAATGGCACACGATAATTTTGCAATTATGATAATCAAGTCCTAAAAACTCTGCGGTGCGTTGAGAAACATATTTATGACTTGTCCCGTGGAATCCATATCGGCGCACTTTATGCTTTTCATACCATTCATAAGGCACACCATAAGTATAAGCTTGTGGTGGCATACTCTGATGAAATGCTGTGTCAAATACTACTACCATAGGTGTATTTGGCATTTTTATTTTACACGCTTCAATACCCATTAAATGTGCAGGATTGTGTAAGGGCGCAAGGTCAGAGCATTCTTTAATGCGTTCAATCACATAGTCATTGACAAGCACAGATTCTTTAAAAAACTCGCCTCCATGAACGACACGATGCCCGATAGCACGAATATCATTTAACGAATCAATCACGCCATTTTGCTTATCTGTCAGAGATTCAAGCACCATTTCAACAGCTTTTGTGTGATTGGGTATAGATTCTTTTTTCTCGCTCTTTTTACCCTCTTTGTTTTTATATTGCAGCACTGAACCATCAATACCGATTCTATCGCATATACCGCTTGCTAAAACCTTTTCTGTGTCTGTATCTATAAGCTGAAATTTTAAAGATGAACTCCCACAATTAATAACTAAAACATTCATTTTTTCTCCTTTTATAAATTTATTTTGCTTGAAGTGCAGTAAGAGCTACCACGCCCACTATATCATCAGCACTGCATCCACGAGAGAGGTCATTAATAGGCGCACTCATACCCTGTGTGATAGGTCCATAGGCTTGCGCTTTGGCAAATCTTTGCACAAGTTTATATCCGATATTTCCCGCGTCTAAATCAGGGAACACAAGCACATTTGCTTTTCCTGCGACATTTGAGCCTTTTGCTTTTGAAGCACCCACACTAGGGACTATTGCTGCGTCTAATTGTAGCTCTCCATCAACTTTAAGATTTTTATCTAAACTTTTAGCAATCTTTGTTGCCTCAATGACTTTATCAACATCGGGGTGTTTGGCACTGCCATAGGTTGAATGGCTAAGCATAGCCACCATAGGCTCTTCGTGCATAATAGCTGCAAAGCTTTTTGCACTTGAAATAGCGATATGTGCAAGCTCTTCTGCGGTTGGATTCTGGCACAATCCGCAGTCAGCAAATACAAATGTGCCATTTAGCCCATAATCACAATCAGGCACAACCATCACAAAAAAGCTTGATACAAGCTTAGAATCTGGGGCAGTGCCAACAATTTGCAGTGCTGCACGTAATACATCAGAGGTTGCGTGAATTGCTCCTGCAACCATACCATCAGCTTTTCCTGCTTTTACAAGAGCTGCGCCAAAATAGAGATTATCACTCACTAGGATTTCACGCGCTTGAGCTTTGTCCATACCTTTGTGAGCACGCAGTTTGACAAGTAATTCAATTAATTCATCAAGCAATGCAGTATCCGAAGAATGAAGAAAAGTTGCTTTTTTCAGCACTTGAATATCTCCTTGAATACCTTGAGCTTGAGAGAGAATCTGCTCTTGCTCGCCAATTAAAATAAGCTCTGCAAAGCCCTCATTTAAGATTTTTACCGCTGCTTCTATCGTTCGCATATCTGATACTTCAGGAAGAACAATCGTTTTTTTATTCTTTCCCGCCTGTGTTTTAATGGTATCAATAAAACTCATAGCATACTCCTCCAAAATTTATAAAATAAGTTCTAAGATTCAATCATAAACTAAGTGTGTTTAAATGATACATATTTAAACAGAAGTTTAAAGCTTAATGTATATTTTTGATACATTTTAGGCAAGATTTTTTTATCTTTTTTATTTTTTGTGCTTTATTTTCGTATTTTTTATTTGTGAATTCTATAAGGGTGAAATCACTTTGCCAAAAAGCAGATTATCTTTACATTGAGTGATTTTCGCACGATAATATCCCTCTTGAAGCGAAATCATTTCATTATTGTTATCCACAATCTCGCTATCATTGATAAGAATCTCCCCATCAATATCCTTACCCCAAAGCTTTAATCGTGCCTTATAAAAATATGCACTCATTTCACTTTTGCCCTCAAGTATGATTTGCGCCTCTTGTCCTACAAGTGCGAGATTATGCGCTTTGTATTGGGATTTGATAATGCGATTTAAGGCATTTATGCGTTTGTTTGTTGTTTTGGTATCGGGACGATTGGGTAGAGTGAATGCAGCTGTGCCTTCTTGGGGTGAGTAGGCAAAAAGGTTAATTCTATCAAAGTCAAAGGATTGTATAAATTCGCATAACTCCGCAAACTCTGCCTCACCCTCATTTGGGTGTCCAATCACAAAGCTTGTGCGCACAAAACTATGTGGAATCTCGCGCATAGCTTTCAGAAGCTCTATATGCTTGGCTTTATTCGCCCCGCGCCGCATAATTTTGAGCATAGAATCTGAAATATGTTGGATAGGCATATCAAAGTAGGGGAGGAAACTCTTTGAAGTAGCAATGGATTCTATAAGCTCTAGGGAAGTGCTGCTAGGATAGAGATAGAAAATCCTCGCACTTATGGGGAGATTAAGCTTATCAATTTCGTCTATGAGCTGCCTAAGCCCATCTTTTTGCCCCAAATCACGCATATATGAGCTAGAATCTTGTGCAATGAAGCTAAAGTCTCTAAAGCCTTGATTGTAGAGATTTTCTAACTCTTTGAGGGTAGAGTTTAGAGTGCGCGAGTGGAGTTTGCCTTTAAATTGTGGAATCGCACAAAAGCTACATTGCTGATTGCAGCCCTCGCTTAGTTTGATATAAGCGTGAAAAGATGAACCAATAATCACGCGTTCATTGCGCTCATCGGCTAAAAAGACTTGCTTTGATTGCAATGAGCGAAGCTGCGCAATCATCTCTGCGATTTTATCATAATCACCCACACCTGTGATAATATCAATCTCTGGAATCTCCTCTTTAAGCTCTTTGGCATAACGTTCTGCAAGGCAGCCACTTACTACAAGCAATGCACCTTTTTTGCGGTTTGCAGAGGCTTCAAGGATTGTTTGGATACTCTCTTGCTTGGCAGATTCTATAAAGCCACAAGTATTGATAATGATAATATCCGCAAGTTTAAGTTCGGGTGTGAGATGATAACTTTTTAATTGCCCGAGCATCACTTCAGAATCTACAAGATTTTTTGTGCAACCAAGCGAGATTAAATGGAGGTTTTGTTGTGAATGAGAGTGCATTTGGTTAAATCCTTTAAGACAAAAGAGTATTTTAGGCAAACTTGGCTTAAAAAAGTGTATTTTTAGCATTTATTTACTAAATATTAACTGCATTATATAAGATATAAATTGCCAAACTTAATCAATATAATATTAGAATGAATTAATATTTATAACTGAATGTTTGAGCTTATTATATATTATGAAAGGAGGCAATTATGGTATGGGCATTTGTTGCTGGTATTTTGACAGGCTTAAATTTCTAATTTCTTAATTGAATTGAATATGTGGAGGGCGAGAAGTGGTCTTGCCCTCTTTATTAAGCAAGTAGTTTATAGATTTAAATTATTGGTAAAGGAGAATTAATGTGGCTATGGTTATTAGATTGGTTTCCTATATTAAGGTTTTAATCAAAAAGTGCGATTTTTACATTAAGCTGTGGTTTGCAAAACTAATGAGCTTATAAAAATTTAGATTTATTTATAAGGAGAAATTATGAAAAAAGTTCTTGTTTTTATAACATTCTTTCTTGCACTTACCTCTTTTGCAGAGGAGAAAAAATATCGTTTTATCGCAGGCGGGGGCTTAGGCTCTCAAGTGAGTTGGTTTAAAGATGCCGATGTTAATGTCAAATGGAGCAATATGGGTGAAACCCTGTATGCCTATAAAGGTGGTTTGAGCGGACGCGCAGCAGCAGGCATACAAATCAATGCAGACCCAAAGCATTTTATGCGTATCCTCGCTGAAGCTACACACTCAAATATCTTTGATAGTAGCTCAAAGCCCTCATATCAGAGCTATGGCATAACGCTAGAGGAAGGGTATAGATTTACTCCGAGATTCTATACATTTGGCGGACCGGGCATTGCTTACGCACGACTAAAATATAATGATGAACTCACACAAGGTGTGGCTATTAATGTCAATGCGGGTTTTGGTTTTGTGCTTAATGATAATGTCAGTCTTGAGATAATGGGACGAGGCAGCTTCCCTATCGGCGATAAGTTTAAATCACTCGGGGCAAATAATAATGAATCTTTGCCTATGCGACTTGATTACCTCGCGAATATTATGATTTCTTTTTAGGAATTTAAAATATCCCAACGCGGCGTAATTTTGCCATCGACTTGCTCGGTGGCACACATACCCATAATATTATATCCACCATCAACATAATGCACTTCCCCTGTAACGCCACTTGAAAGCGGACTAAGTAGATACATCGCTGCATTGCCTACTTGTGCAATACTCACATTTTCGCGCAATGGTGCGTTTGCTTCATTCCATTTGAGCATAATATTAAAATCACTAATGCCACTTGCTGCTAAAGTTTTAATCGGTCCTGCAGAAATTGCATTCACGCGAATACCCTGCTTACCTAAATCGTAGGCGAGATAGCGCACACTAGATTCTAAAGCTGCCTTTGCCACGCCCATAACATTATAATTCGTTACATATTTAACACTGCCAAGATAAGTAAGGGTGAGAATCGCAGCATTTTTATTAAGCAGCGGGAGCATTGCACGAGAGAGTTCAATGAGTGAATATACAGAGATTTCCATAGCAGTGTTAAAAGCTTGTTTGCTTGTTTGGATAAAATCTCCCTCTAGCGCGTCTTTGGGCGCAAAAGCCACAGAATGCACGATAAAATCAAGCTTCCCCATATCTCTTTGAATAGCGTGGAATAGCTGCTCAAAATGCTCCTCTTTACTCACATCAAGTTCATAAACATAGTTTTTTGCTCCCATTTCTTCAGCAATAGGGCGCACTCGTTTTTCTAAAGCCTCATTTAAAAATGTAAAAGCCAAATCTGCTCCTTGCTCCTTACACGCTTTGGCAATGCCATACGCAATAGAGCGATTGTTTGCTACGCCTACAATAAGTCCTTTTTTGTCCGCTAAGATTCCAGACATATTTGCTCCTTACTAAAATTTAGCGCGTATTATACACTAGCTTGATTTAATAAAATTTTCTTAGTGTTACATTTCAAAATTTATTTAAGTAAAATATAAAAAATAATGATTACAATTTGACTTTTGTTTCTTTATTTATTAAAGAGCAAAAATATTTCAATTTACCTTTTAAGGAGAATCGTATGAAAAAGTTAAGTTTAGTTGCGTGTGCTGCTATTTTGGCAGGGTGTCTCTCAAGTAGTCCTACACCACAGGCGGAATTAGAAAAAAATGTTGAGCGAAATATTGCTGCAAAAAATGAGCTTTTGTTTAAAGAGACTTTTGGCAAAGCCCTCAATGAAGAAGATGCTCAAAAGCTCAATGAATGTGTAGCAGCAGCTCTTACCACACAGCTTACACAAAATGAAAAACTAGTTTTGGGTGGTAATGCTAAGGAAAAACTAGAAGCTAAAAATGATTTAGAATCTGCTTCAAAGAAAATAACGATTGCAAGCAGCGAATCTAAGGCTGCAATTAAAACTTGTGGCACTACACTTGGTGTTGCTAAGGCAATAAGCAAGATTAAGCTTTAAGCCCAGCTCGGATAATCTCTGCAAAGCTTTGTATATTGAGGCTTGCAGAGCCCACCAACACACCATCTACACAAGAAAGAGAGAGAATCTCTCCCGCATTTGAGGGATTTACACTGCCTCCATAAAGCAATGGTGCGCTCACTAATTGTGAAAGCATTTGATGTGTGGAAGTGATTTGCTCCAAGGTTGCACTCACGCCTGTCCCAATAGCCCAAATAGGTTCATACGCGATAATGAGTTTGGGATAACTTGTATCAATCCCTGCTAATTGTGCGCTTAGAAAGTCTTTAAGTGCATTTTCACCCTTTTGTCGCACACTTAAATCTTCACCAATACAATAATATATTTCAAATCCTGCCTGTGTATAGAATCTAAATTTTTCATTGATAAAATCTTGATGTTCGCCAAAAAGTGTTCGGCGTTCGCTATGTCCGATGATGAGGCGATTGATATTAAATTCTTGAAGTTGGCTTAGCCCAATCTCGCCTGTGAAGCCCCCACTCTGCGCGAAATATGCATTTTGTGCGCCGATATGAAAATGCGTGAAATCATCTGTAAGCAGTGCTGTGTGCGATGGGAAAATATCTACTTGTAGTTGAGAAGAGAGAGATTGTGTAGATGCGGAGTTTATATCTGCAAGTATAGAATCTAGTTCTGTTGCAAAGTTTATTACTTGAGCGCGTGTGAGATTTGCTTTAAAATTACCAGCGATGATAGCCATAGTAACCTCTCTTTGGGGTGTAAGATTTATTATAAAAGCCAAAATTGTATCTTAAACTTTTAAAAGTTGCAATTTAATTTTTACATTGGATAATTTTTATTTTTCAATAAGACTTCTTAATTTATAATGCAAGTTTAAGTTATGTTTTATTAAATATAAAAAAGCATAACTTTTATTTACTTTTAAGGAGAGGTTATGAAAATTCGTATTTTAGGGGGATTGCTTGTTATGAGTGTAATGCTCCAAGCTAATGATATGGTTTATGATAGTGCGCTTATTAAAAAAGCTAAAGAAGCAGGATTTACAGCAATGCCTAGTGGTAAAAAGCTCAAAGATATACAGATACAAAAAGCTAAAGAATCTAAACTTGCAGAGGCTTATCCAAACAAAATGACAAAAGAACAGATTGAATTAGGCAAGAAATTGTATTTTGATCCTCGTATATCTAGCTCTAATCTCATTTCTTGTAATACCTGCCATAATGTAGGGCTTGCAGGAGCAGATGTTGTTCCTGCAGCTATTGGACATAAATGGACGCCCAATCCATCTCATTTAAATTCTCCAACCGTGTATAATTCTGTATTTAATAGTGCGCAATTTTGGGACGGACGCTCTGCGCATTTAGGAGACCAAGCTCAAGGACCAATCCAAGCCGCACCAGAGATGAATGCTCAACCTAAAGTTGTTGTGGCTAAGATTACTTCAATTCCAGCGTATGTTGAGGAGTTTAAAAAAGCCTATGGTAAAGATGTGAATATTGATTTTAAGCTTATTGCTGACACAATCGCGATGTTTGAGCATACATTAGTTACGCCTGCGCGCATTGATAAATTTTTAGATGGAAGCTCAAAGGCTTTAAGCAGGGAAGAACAAGAGGGGTTAAATATATTTATTAATAAAGGTTGTGCTGCTTGTCATAATGGTGTGAATCTTGGTGGTTCAATGCAGGCTTTTGAAGTCGCAAAAAGCTATAAATATAAAAAGGTTGGTGGTTTTGCGGGCAATAAACAAGGCTTAGTGAAAACTCCCACTTTGCGCAATATTATGGAAACAATGCCTTATTTTCATAATGGGCAATTTTGGGATATAAAAGATGCGATTAAGGAAATGGGTGGCATACAGCTTGGCGTAAAAATCAGTGATGATGAGGCGAAAAAAATTGAAAGTTTCTTCAATGCTCTCACAGGGGATAAACCTCAAATTATCTATCCTATGCTTCCAGCAGTAACAAACAAAACACCAAAACCTACTTTTAGATAATGGCTGCATTTGAGATTCTTTATAAAGAATCTCAAATGATTTTTATAAACTTCAATTTGCAAATACAATATTTTTCAGTTATGATTTTGCATTTTCCTATTAAAGTGAGTTGAGATGAATACCTTAAGCGTAATTGATACTTTTGGATTTTTTTTTCGCAGCTTTTATGCCTTGCCACCATTAAAAAATAAAGAAGGATTCCCTACGGGATTGCTTGTGGGGTTTTGCAATTTGCTTCAATCCCTCTATAAAGACCCATCTTGCACTTATGTAGCATTTGCTCTTGAGGGTGGAGGCGAGAATAAAAGGCGACAGATTTATGATGCCTATAAGCGCAATCGCCAAAACCCACCTCAAGAATTGCTTATGCAGTTGCCCATTGCAATTGATTGGATTGAAAAAATGGGATTTTTAAATATAAGCATTGAGGGCTATGAGGCTGATGATGTGATTGCATCAATCAATAGAGTTGCAAATGCACAAAATATCGTTGTGCGCATTATTAGCCACGATAAAGATTTATATCAGCTCATTGATGAAAATACTTATATCTATGATCCTATCGGTAAAAAGGATATAAGAGAAGCCGAATGTTTGCATAAATATGGTGTGCGTCCTCAAAATTTTATAGATTATCAAAGTCTTGTTGGAGATACCAGTGATAATATAGTGGGGATTAAGGGCATAGGGGCAAAAAGTGCGCAAAAGCTTATTGCACACTTTGGCACTCTTGAATCTTTATATGAACGTGAAAGCGAGTTAGAAGAGGTTGTTACACCGCGTATTGCTCATCTTTTGCGCGAGGGAAAAGAAAATGCCTTTTTAAGCAAAAAACTTGTAACGCTTTATGATGATTTGCTTCAAAGCATTGATTTGAGCAAATGTCTTATGCCTCAAAGCAATCCTATGCTTAAAATCTTAGATGAGTTGAGAGAATATGATTTAAAAAATATTATTTCCAAAGTGCAATCTCCACACGAGCGCTATGCACAAAGAAAAAGTGCGCAAAAAGGTATAGGCTCACTCAATGATGCGCCTGATGTGAAACAATATGCCTTATCTACGCAAAACTTTCACTTTAAAGCGCATTTGCTTGATAATGTTGCGGATTTAGAATCTGTGCTTGATTCTATTCCTAGTAGCGCGAAAATAGGCTTTGACTGCGAAAGTGATAGTTTGAATATGCAAGAAGCACATTTGGTTGGATTCTCATTTTGTTTTGATGGAGAGAATGCTTATTATGTGCCTGTGGGGCATAGTTATTTGGGGGTAGGGAATCAATTAAGCCTTGAGCAAGCAAGGACAGCTCTAAAGCGCATTTTTGCATATCCGCTCATCGGGCATAATCTCAAGTTTGATTTAAGCCTGATTTTTCGCACTTTAGGGTTAGAACACACAGGAACAATTTATGATAGTATGATTTTAGGGTGGCTTTATGATAGCATTGCTCCCGTAGGGCTTGATAAGCAAATGCTCAAATGGTTTAATCACACAATGATTAGCTTTGATTCTGTGGTGGCAAAAGATGAGAATTTCTCTCAAGTGAATATTGCCGCAGCCACGCAATATGCAGCAGAAGATGCTATCGCAACTTTTCGGCTTTATCATAGACTAGAAGAAGTGTTTTATAAGCGCGAATTAAGCAGCATACTTGAACTTGCAAGCAGTCTTGAATATCCTTTTATCAAAGTGCTTCTTGCAATGGAGTGCGAGGGGATTAAAGTAGATATTGCACTTTTAGAATCCCTCAAAGAAAAGGCAAGTGAGCATATTGCGCAGCTGAGTGCGCAGATTTTTGAGCTCTGTGGCGAGACTTTTAATTTAAATTCACCTCAACAGCTTGCCCACATACTTTTTAACCGACTTGGACTAAAGGCAGGGCGCAGTGTCAAAGGTGGCTTAAGCACAGATGAGCGCACACTACTTGCCATTACTGATACTCACCCTGTGATTGCGCTGATTCTTGATTATCGCGAAGTCAATAAGCTTAAAAGCACTTATATTGAGCCATTGCTTCGTTTTGGCAGTGCAAATACTGAACACAGAATCTACACATCATTTCTCCAAAGTGGCACTGCCACAGGGCGGCTTAGCTCTAAATCTCCAAATCTCCAAAATATCCCTGTGCGGAGCGATGAGGGGCGAAAAATCCGCCAAGCCTTTATCAGCAAAGAGGGACATAGCCTCATTAGCATTGATTATTCACAAATTGAGTTGCGACTTTTGGCGCATTTTTGTAAGGATAGCTCACTTATTGAGGCTTTTATACAAGATAAAGATATTCATTTTGAGACAGCTGCGCGACTTTTTGGTGAAGAATGCGCAGCACAAAAACGCGCCATTGCCAAATCTATTAATTTTGGACTTATCTATGGTATGGGAAGCAAGAAACTTGCCCAAACGCTGCAAATCTCGCTTAAAGAGGCAAAAAATTATATAGAGAGCTATTTTGCACTTTTCCCTACGATAAAGAATTTTTTAAATGCTCAAAAGGAATTTTTGCTTGAAAATGGATATTCGCAGACATTGCTTGGACATCGGCGATATTTTGACTTCAAAAATGCTACGGATTTTATGAGAGCAAACTTTTTGCGCGAGGGGATAAACTCTATTTTTCAAGGCAGTGCGGCGGATTTGATTAAGCTTTCAATGTGTGAGATTCACAGACGCTATGAAAAAAGCGATTTTAAAATGCTTTTACAAGTGCATGATGAACTTATTTTTGAAGCTCCACAAGAAAAAGCGCACATTTATGCGCAAGAGGCAGCACAGATTATGAATCATATCTATACACTTGAAGTGCCACTTAAGTGTGGTATCTCCATAGGCAAAAATTGGGCAGAGCTCAAATAGATTCTCGTAAATCATCGTTAAAGGTGAAGTGAGTCTTAACCTTTAAGGATTCTATAAAGAAGTATGGAATATGATACGCGAATATATGGGGGCAAATGGAGTTATTTGCTTGGAGTGGGAGGCATAAATGACTCATATAGATAAAAAAATAGAGTGTTTGGGGACATCTTTTCGTTGCAATGAATTATATGAAATCAAACTCAAAAATGACAAGAGACAAGAGGTTGTTTTTAGGGTGATTCAGATTTCTTGCGATAGATTGGGCAATAAACTTACTTATCTTGAGCCAAGAGCATATTTTACAAATGGACAATCTGTGTGTTTGCAGATGTTTTTAAGCTTTTGTGATTTAGATACTTTGCAAGTGTTTGATGAAAAAGAAAAGCAAAGACTCGCGCGATTAAAAGAACTCTCTGATATTGACATTAAGTGATTTAGCTATTTTGTAGCAATACTCAAGGTTGAAGTGTTTGCCATAGCGATTGTTTTCGCAATTTGAATAAAAGGCTATGGATTTTATCCCAATATCAAGTGCAAGCTCAAGCTGCGATATACCACGCTCCTCACGCAAGATTCTGATTTTAGACGATACGCGTTTGTAAAATTCCAAAACTTCCTCTTGCGTGGCGTTACTTAAATTTTCTTGCATTTTTTACTTTATCCTATAGGATAAATTTTGAGGATAAGGGATTGGTTATGAAAAAAATGTTAATGGTAGCTTTTATAGTGATGAGTATGTATGGTGATGATGTTACGCAAAAATTGAAAGCTAAAGTAAATGATTTGAGTAATGTTTTAGCGGATATGAAAAGCAATAGAGAAGAGAATAATTTATATTTCTCCAAACACTCAGAAATAATAGATGCATACCTGCCGTATTTGAATTTAGCGCGACAAGAAGGTGATAGTTTTTCATTTGATGCCTTAGTGCAAGAGCGTGATATTAAACTTATTCCTATAAAAAAAGAAATGGAGAAATTGAATAAAGCACATGAAGTTTTATTGAAAGAATATGAAAAGATTCAAAAAGAACTTGGAGGAATAACTCTAGAATTTAGCAAAACACATACTGATGTGGCGGTTAATAGATTTGTAAAAGCAGCAAAAGATAAGAAAAATATAGAAGATAAGAAATGCGAAAAAATGTATATTCCAAAATTAGAAAGCAATAAATGTTCGCCAATGCAAAAACAAAAGTCTCAAATGTGCAAAAAGCTTGAAAGAGAGTTTCATAAATGCTTGCAAGAGGTGAATAAAAATATAGATAATGTGTATAAAGAATATTATAAAGCCGAGGAGAATCTTTTAAAGAGTTTTGTATCAAATTAGATTCAAGTATTAATTGCAGATTTCAACGAGTAAATTTATAGAATCTACACGATTGAGATAAAGGAGATTCGGATTTACTCCAAATGCTCTCTCTTGCGGTAAATTAAAATCCCAAAGATTAAAAAGAGCGTGAAAGGCAGGATTTCACACATTGTTTGAAGCGCACTCCAAAAATCCACGCCATAGTTTGCTATCTGCACATAGAGCTTGAGATAATGGCTAATAGGCAAGATTGTGTGCCAAAATGTCGCAAAACTCCCCATAGAATTAACAGGAAAGGTAAGCCCCGCAAAGGCGAAACTCGGAGCGCAATAAATCGCTGCCACAGCCAAAGCGCGTGTATGGTCAGAAAAAAGCGCATAGACAAACACACCTACCCCCGCATACGCAAAAAAAGTAAGCAATGCCCCGAGATAAAGTGTAAAGTAGCTCCCGCGACACTCAAATCCAAGAGCGTGAAAAAACATCATCATCACAATCCACCAAAATGAGAAAATCCCCGCATATGCAAAAACTTTTGTGAGGATATACACATACGCGCTGATTCCATCGGGCATTTGATTCTTTTTGCCCTTAACAAAGCCCACATCGCTCTCCTCACGCGCTAAAGAATTAATCACACAAAGAATAATAAGCATAATCCACGAGCAGGGCAAAATCCCTGTGAGTAGAAATTGCGCGTAGCTATTGTTGATATTATAAAGCGGGGTGATTTGCATGAGAATCGGTGAGCTTTTTGCCAATGCAGCGTCAAGATTCTGTGTTTGAATGAGGTTTTTGCCAAGTTTTGCTCTGACATTGCTCGTGAGGATAAGCTGCTTAAACGCACCCTCAATGGATTTTGCCACAAGCACGAGCTGCGCATTGTAATAAATGGGGATTTGGGTAAGCACTCCCTTTTTTGCTCTACTTTCAAGTCCTTTGGGGAACACAACCACCGCGTAGATTCTGACATTGCTTATATCCGCTTTTGCTTCTGTGAGGCTAGTGTAGGTTTTTGTAACACTCACAGCAGGGATTGCATCAAGGTTGAGTGCGAGTTCTTGGCTTAAGGGGCTTTTGTCCAAATCCACAATGCCAATGGGTGCGCCACGAACAAAGCTTTGAGAAAACACGCCCCATACAAAAAGCCCAAGCAGCAAAGGAGCAAGTGTGCAAAGAAAAAGTGAGAATCTATCTTGTAAAAAGCCATTGAATTCGCGTTTGAAAAAATGCACAAGGTGCGCTAAATAGGCTAATGCTTGATATTTCACTCCACAATGTCCTTGCTTAATTGCGCAGCCTTTTCACATTGTAAAAGCCATACAAAAACCTCCACCACAGCATTATACATCTGCGGTGGGATATGAGAATCAAGCGGGATTTGCAAAAGAGATTCTACAAGTAGCGCGTTAGCAAAAAGTGGCACATCAAATTCTTGCGCTTTGGCAATGATTTTGAGGGCAAGCTCGTTTTTGCCTTTTGCTACGACACGAGGTGCGCTATCATTTTGCGCATTATAGGCGAGGGCAACTGCTTTTTTATTTTTCATCTTTTTAATACCCAAGTGAGAGCGTATCAATATCGCGCCAAGAAAGAGGTGTATTGAAGTTATGCGTAGTGCCAAAAATAGACTTGAGTGTGCTTAATACGCTACGCGTGATAATATCTGTTTCAATATTGAGCTTTCTACCTACTTCAAATTGCCCAAAAAGCGTGTTTTGCAAGGTATGGGGAATAAGGGTGAGTTTAAAGGCTTTGTCATTGCACTCTATTGCTGTGAGGCTTATGCCCTCCACACATACAGAGCCTTTGGGGATAATGAGTGAGAGAATCTGCGGGGAAGATTCTATCCAAAAATCGCTTGAATCCACGTGGTGTTCAATACGACTAATGCGCCCTATCCCATCAATATGCCCTTGCACAATGTGCCCATCGAATCTATCGCCCACTTGCAAGGCTGGTTCTAAATGCACAAATGCACCTTGTGTGTAGTTTTCAAGCGCAATACTTTGTTGTGTGTGTTGGCTTAACTCCATTGCTATGCCATTTTCAAAAAGTCTCATAGCAGTGAGACACGCGCCATTAATGGCAATAGAATCTCCAAGTTGTGCTTTATAAGGTGTGATAATCTCAAGAGTATTATGTGCAAAACTCTTTACTTGGGCAATTTGGCGAACTAATCCACTAAACATTAAAAATTCCTTAGTTTGTTAAAGATAATTATGTTAGAATCGTGGCTTTATTCTAGCACAATTAGTATAATTTTAAGGATTTTTGGGCGTGAGTGCAAATTTGAGATATATGATAGATACACATTGTCATTTAGATAGTCAAAGCTTTGCAAATGATTTGGAGCAAGTCATTGCGCGGGCATTTGAGCAAAATGTCGCTAAAATCATCATTCCGGGCGCAGATATACGCACTTTGCCTCTTGCGCAGAGCATTGCCCATACATATGAAAATGTATATTTTGCTGCAGGAGTGCATCCTAATGAGATTGATAATTTTGATATAGCTGTGCTTGAAGAATATGCAAAAGATGAAAAGTGCATTGCTATTGGGGAATGTGGGCTGGATTATCATTATCTACCCCAAGATTCGCATACAAAAGAACAGCTCAAAGCACAACAAAAACAATGCTTTATTGCACAAATTGAACTCGCCTTGAAACTACAAAAGCCCCTTATCGTGCATATTAGAGAGGCAAGTACAGATAGTTTTGCAATTTTGGATTCATATAAAGAGGCGCGTGGGGTATTACACTGCTATAATGCAGATAGAATCTTGCTTGAATTGAGTGAGCGGTTTTATTATGGAATTGGTGGCGTTTGCACCTTTAAAAATGCTCGGCGACTTATTGAGGTGCTTCCGCTTATACCAAAGGAACGCATTGTGCTTGAAACTGATGCACCTTATCTCACACCTCACCCATATAGGGGGACACGCAATGAGCCGCATTATATTCCATTGATTATGCGTCAAATTGCTCAAGTGCTTGATATGAGTGAAGAGCAAGTGATAGATACAAGCACGCGCAATGCTATTACGCTTTTTAAAGAGATTCAATAAAAGAGGAAGGAATATCAATGAAAAATGCAAAGCACCATATATGCTTGATGATTTTTGCTTTATTTTGCGCAGTCAATGTGTCATTGAGCAATGAAAATGGTTTTTATACAATGACATATAATAAAAATACGAATAATGTGCTTAATTCATTTGGAGTGCATACAGCTTTTATTGTAACAATTGCAGATGATGCAAGAGCGCAGAAAATCCAAGAGAAATGGAAATATTTTGTGCAACGTTTTGAGCATAGTTATGAATTTATCCCCACACTTAAAAATATGATGGCAAAAGAGCAGATTCCCCAAGAGTTTTTATTTTTAGCTATGGCAGAATCCGAATTTGCCCCAAGTGCAAAAAGTTCCAAAAAAGCCATAGGTATTTGGCAGATTATGCCCGCGACAGGCAAAAGTTTAGGATTAGAGATTAATTCATATATTGATGAACGTAGAGACCCCATTAAAAGCACAGAGGCAGCAATAAAATATCTTAAATATCTCTATGACGCGACAGGTGAATGGTATTTGGCAGCAATGGCATATAATTGTGGGCTTGGGCGCTTAAAACGAGGCATTGAAGAAGCAGGAGGCGATAAACGCATTGAAACATTGCTTGATGAGGAGGCTCAATATATTCCAGCTGAAACGCGCAATTATATTCGCACGATTTTGGCTATGAGCTTACTTTTTAATGATGTAGATTTTTTGAAAGCTCAAAATGCTGATTATTTGCTCAATCGTGGAGCGACTGATAGTATCGCAAGTGTGAGCATTAAGGGTGGGACTTCATTGAGCGCGATTGCAAAAAGTGCGAAGATTCCATTAAGTGAATTGCAAAAATATAATCGCCATTTTACGCGCTCTTTACTTCCGCAGGGGAATAAGCGCTATAATGTCTATATTCCTTATGATAAACTGCGCACCTTTAAAAGGTATTTTAATGAAAAAAGTTATCCTCAAGAAGCTACATTTATCACTCATATCGTGCAAAAAGGCGAGAATTTAGGTGCTATTGCAAGAAGTTATAAAATCTCACTTCGTCAATTGCAAGAAGCAAATAATATCAAAGGTTCGCATATCGCAATTAATCAAAAGCTTATAATTCCTGTGCTCAAGGGTAAATCTACGGCGATTGCTGATAATAGATAGGTAAAGGAGCATCAATGAAAAGTCTAACAAAAATACAAATTATTATAAGTTTGAGTGTATTGTGTGGGCTATTTTGGGGTTGTTTAGGAAAAGATGCACAATGGAGTGAGAGTGGAGTAAAGGCAAAGGGTTTTAATGAAAGTTTTGATGATTTAGATGCTTTTAATCAAGGCATTACGCCCAATATTGGTGGCAATTCTATGCGAGAATCACCTGCCATACAAGAGGCTACTATGCGTCCTTATCAAGTTGCAGGCAAATGGTATTATCCTGAAAAAGTGAGCCTCGGAGATAAATTTGATGGCTATGCAAGTTGGTATGGTCCTGATTTTCACGCTAAAAAAACTTCTAATGGTGAAACTTATAATATGTATGCCCATACTGCGGCACATAAGACTTTTCCGATGAACACGGTTGTCAAAGTGCTCAATGTTGAAAATGGTAAAAGCACCATTGTGCGCATTAATGATAGGGGTCCATTTGTGGAAGGACGCATTATTGATTTGAGCAATGCTGCTGCACACGATATTGATATGGTAAAGGTTGGCACAGCAAAGGTGCGACTAGAAGTAATTGGATTTGGTGGTGTTATCAATAAAGACGCTAAAGTGCAGAATGTGGAGAGTGAAGATGTCTTAAGCAACGAGTTTAAAGTTGCCAACACTCCAAAGTCAGTAAGTGGTGGGGATTTTGCTATTCAGGTGGGAGCATTTAGGCGGTATGAGGGCGCACAAATTACCCAAGAGCGATATTCGCATACGCCTCCTTATCAGAGTGTGATAAAAGAATTTGAACTTAATGGTGCGCCTATTTATCGTGTATTTTTGCGAGGATTCCAAAGCGAGCAAGAAGCGCGTGATTTCTTAAAAAAGAATACGCAGATTCAAGGAGGATTTTTTATCCGCGACTAAAGAAAGACTAAAGGAGTGAGGTATGCAAGAGCAAATGTCAAAAAATATTATAGAGATTTCGCGTACAACAAAGGAGACTGATATTGCACTTAAAATGTTGCTTTATGGAAGTGGAAAGGCGCAGATTCAAAGTGGAATAGGCTTTTTTGACCATATGTTGCAATCACTCACCAAACACTCTCTTATGGATTTGGAACTTGTGTGCAAGGGTGATACATTTATTGATGGACATCATAGCATAGAAGATTGTGGTATTGTGTTGGGGAAAGCATTAGCTCAAGGTATGTATCCAGCAGAGGGCATTGAGCGATTTGGCAATGCAAGCATAGTGATGGACGAAGCGTGTGTAGAGTGTGATATTGATGTGAGCAATCGTGCTTTTCTTGTTTTTGAAACAAATGCCTATAAACTTCCATTCAAAGGCAGAGTGGGTGAGCTTGATGTGGAATTAGTTGAGGAATTTTTCCGCGCACTCTGTTTTAATGCTCATTTAAGTGTACATATTGTTCTTAAAAGGGGCAAAAATTTGCATCATATCATTGAGGCGATGTTTAAAGCCTTTGGAGTGAGTTTAAGACGCGCACTTACATTAAATCCTAGAATCCTTACGCCTTCAACAAAAGGTGTATTATGATAAAACTTTTAGTCTTTGATGTTGATGGCACACTAAGCGATGGCAAGGTGTATTATTCTCAATCGGGTGAGGAGATAAAAAGTTTTGACACGCGCGATGGTTTGGCGATTAGTGTATGGAATCGCCAAATGCGCCGTGCAAGTGCTATTATTACAGGCAGAGAATCTGATATAGTGTATAAGCGCGCAAAAGAGCTAGGCATAGAGCATATTTTTATGGGTTGTGAGCATAAAGGCAAGGTGTTGCAAGAGCTGACAGCGCAGCTTGAAATGGATATGTCTGAAGTGGCGTGTATTGGTGATGATTTGAATGATTTGAGTATGTTTAAACTCTGTGCAAAAGCGTATATGCCACAAAATGGTGCAAAAGCACTTAAAAAATATGCGTATAAGATTCTTAAACACTCTGGTGGAAATGGCGCAGTGCGTGAGATGATAGAAGATGTCTTAAAACTTAATGGAGATAAAAAGCTTGAAAAATATTTCTTATAGAATCTATGCTTTTTTTATTGTATTGCTTGGTTTTAGTTTGAGCAGCATTATATTTTTTACTTCTGATAATGCGCTTTATGCAAATATTGGCAAAGAAGTGCCAAATATTGAAATATCAGACTTTACGCTTTATCTTTTGAATGCACAATATACCCAAGCAATTTCACAAGGAAGTAAAGCACTCCGTTTTGAAGACCACGAGGAGATTTATGATATTTTTGTCAATCAAATAAATAATAAGCTCAATGAATATATGTATGCACCTTTTGTGCTAAGTAAAAATAAGCTTTATACCTTTTCTCAAGGCGCAGATTATTTGCGTATAGATGGCTTGAGTTTTTGGAGTAAATGGGGCATCTATAATTATCAAAAACGCATTTTTAAGGGCAAAGGAGATTTTATTTTACAAAACTCTACGACAAAAGCCACAGGGAAAAATATTTATTATGATATGTTTAAAGGGGATTTGAGGGCAGATTCTATCAAGGCAGATATTGCTATGGGAGAGAGATAATGCGTTGGATTATACTATGTATATGTGTATGTATGAGCGCTGCAGATACGCTTGAAGTGAGTGCGAAGACATTTCAGAGTGATTTAAAAAAAGGACTCACGCAATTAAGTGGTGAAGTGCTAGTTGTTAAAGGTGAGGATAAATTATGGGCGGATAAGGTTGTGATTGAGACAAATAAAAAAAACAAACCACAAAAATATACAGCAATAGGCAATGTCCGATTCTATGCAAAGATGCCCGATAAAGAAATGAGAGGCAAGGCAAGCAAAGCGGTCTATAATGTGATTAAAGATGAATATCAGCTTATAGATAATGCTGTGATTGAGGAGATTGGAAAAAAAAATATCATTAGGGGCAATATTATCATCTTAAATCCACAAGCCCAAGAGGCTTTTGTTAAGGGCTCAAGCCAAAAACCCGGAATGATGACTTTTATTGTGGAAGAGAAAAAATGAGAAATAAGACAAATATATATATTTGTGAGAAAAGAGGAATGAGGCAAGTATGATTCAAGTTATAGAATCTCGCTTTGTGAGTAGTGCAAGTCATTTAGATAATGCTCCACCGCCAAATGCTTCGGAGGTAGTATTTTTAGGAAGAAGTAATGTGGGTAAAAGCACACTTATTAACGCACTCTTAAATAAGCCTCTTGCCAAGAGCTCTTCTACGCCGGGAAAAACACAACTTATTAATTTTTTTGCATCTATGTGGATATGGCATAATCAAAGATTGCCACTCACTTTTATTGATTTGCCCGGTTTTGGTTATGCAAAAGTAAGCAAAAATGTCAAAAAAGAATGGGAAAAGCACCTGTTTCGTTTTTTGCTGATGCGTCAATCTATCAAGCTTTTTTTGCATCTTGTTGATGCGCGGCATACAAATATGGCTATTGATTTATCTGTGGCTACGATGTTAGCACAAATATGTAGGGCTGACCAATGTATTTTAAGAATCTATACCAAAGCCGATAAGCTTAATCAATCTGCACTCAATGCCTTACATAAGAGAGTCTATATACAAGAGGATAAAGTGCAAGACGCAGATACAGATGATATGCACACACACAGCTTACTTTTTAGTGCAGTAAATAAGAATCATCGTAAAATGGCGTCTTTAACACATTTGCGCGAGGAGATTATCAAATATACTTTAGGATTAGAAAATGGAATTTGAAATTATTAAGCCCACCCTTGCAGATATTCCACAAATGCGTGAGATTGTAAGTGTGGAAGTCAAAAATGGTGTGATTTTAGAACGAAGTGAAGATGAAATGGCAAATGCCATTCGCTCTTATCAGCTTGCTAGAGAGATTAAAAGTGGAGAGATTGCAGGATTTTGCGCTTTGTATGTGTATTCCAAAGATTTAGCCGAGGTGCGTTCTTTGGTTGTTAAAGAGAAATTTAGAGGATTAGGCTTAGGAAGCAAACTTATACAAATGGCATTGCAAGAGGGAAGAGAGCTTGGCATAAAGGAAGTTTTAACGCTTACTTATAAAGCGAATTTGTTTCAAAGGTTAGGTTTTGCTATAATAGAAAAATCGTTTTTGCCAAATCACAAAATATGGGCGGATTGTATCAAATGCAAACATTTTCCAATATGCGACGAAATAGCACTCATAAACAAACTCTCATAGCTTTTGTTTTATTTGTAGGTCTTTATATTTATGAGAGTCTAGCAAGTATGTGGATATGGCTACCACCATTTATTGGTGTATGCTTTATTTTGTTTTTGCGTTTTGATAAAGAAGATAATGTTTATGGATTCTTAGCTATACTTTGGGGAGTAGCTCTTATAGAGGCACAGAATAATTTACCTCTAGGTATGGTTTTTGGTTTATTTTTATTTCTTTCTTGGTTTGTTGTCTCTCGGATTCAGATTATATTAAGCACACTTCGCACAGCAAGGATTGTTTATGTTATTTTAACCTATGTGAGTTTTTATATTATGCTCTCTTTATTTGATGCTTTTATGGGAAGTGCTATTACCCCGAGTATATGGATTGTATTCTATTATATTAGTATTGAAATTCTTATAGTGATATTCCTATGATTAATTTGCGTTATCGGTTGCTTATTTTCTTTTTTATCGCAGTGTGGTTTATTATTCTCATACGTCTTTTTGTGGTAAATGTTATTAATCACGAGTATTATGAAAAGTTTGCCGAGAAAAATATTACAAAAACTGAAGTGCTCGTGCCAATGCGTGGGTTAATTTTTGATAGAAATACTGAACCTTTAGCAATCAATGAAATAGGGTTTTCTATCTCACTTATGCCCAAAATACGCAATAATCATATTATAGAATCCGAAATTGAACGCATTATTTCATTTTTACCCTCACTTGATAAAGAAGTGCTGTTCAATCTCTACAAAAAAAATAATCACGCCTATAATCATTCGCCCATAGAAATTGTAAATTTTGTCCCTTACGCACAAATGTTGAGCATTTATGCGTATTTAAAACGTTCCCCTTATGTTGTTATTGCTGCTAATAGTAAGCGCTTATATCCAAATGAAAGTGCGGCTTCGCACGTTATCGGCTATGTGTCAAAGGCAAATGATAAAGACATACAAAATAATCCCCTCTCTCAATACAGCAAAGTTATTGGCAAAGAAGGCATTGAGAAGTTTTATAATTCATATTTGCAAGGTGAGGCAGGATATAGAAAATCTCATATTAATTCTCTCCACAAAGAAATCAAGCTTTTAAAAGAAGATAGTGTGTTTAAACGCAATGATTTATATTTATCACTTGATTTAAAACTCCAAGAGAGCATTGATTCAGAATTTACAGAGCGCTCTGGAGCTGTGATTGTGATGAATGTGCATAATGGCGAGATACTTGCAGCAGGAAGTTATCCTGAATATAACATTAATTGGTTTGTTGATGGCATTAGTTATAAAAATTGGCAGGAGCTTATTGAGAATGTCCATAAACCGCTTATTAATAAGCTTGTATATGGGCGTTATCCGCCCGGCTCTGTTATCAAAATGGGTATGGTTTTGGCATTTTTGCAATATGCTGGCATTACTGAAAGCACCTTAATACAAACACCGCCTTTTATAGAATTTGGTGGGAGAAAGTTCCGCGATTGGAAAGCATCAGGGCACGGCAGTGCTGATGCACTCAAGGCAATTAGAGAATCTGTAGATGTGTATTTTTATTTGCTTTCACAAAGAGCAGGGATTGATAATATGGCGAGTGTGTTGCGCCAAATGGGTATAGGTGAGCTTACAGGCGTGGATATTCCTAATGAAGTAAGTGGCATACTTCCTACGCCTGAATGGAAACTCCAACGTTATGGTGAGCAATGGTATAAGGGTGATACGATTACAACTTCCATTGGACAGGGGTATTTTCTTGCTACACCTATGCAAATTGCTCGTTATACTGCACTTATTGCATCAGGTAAATTGGTAACACCACATTTTGCAAAGGAATTTAATGAGCGGAGAGTAGAATTTGAAGCCAAAGATATTTTAAGTGATTTTCAAAAATCTAAACTTGATATTTTGCGTAAAGGTATGTATCAAGTATGCTCTATGCCCGGTGGGACAGCATATTATCGCACACAAGGCACAAGAGTAAGCCTTGCGTGTAAGACAGGAACAGCGCAAGTGGTAGGTATTCCTCAAGATATACAAAGACGAACGAGAGAGGTAGATATGGAGTATTTTCATCGCTCTCACGCTTGGATTACTGCATTTTTGCCTTATGAGAATCCTCAATATGCAGTTACAATTCTCATAGAACACGGCGGACACGGAGGAAGTGGCGGACCTGTGCTTGTGAAGATTGCAAATAAGCTTAAAGAGCTGGGCTATATTCAATGATTTAAGGAGAGTAAAGTGGGGCATTTGATAGATTCTAAGAGTATTTTGATTACAGGTGGCACCGGGAGTTTTGGTAAAAAATTTGTTGAGATTGTTTTAAAATATCATAATCCAAAGAAAATTATTGTGTATAGTCGCGATGAATTAAAGCAATATGAAATGGCGCAGGTTTTTAATGATAAGCGAATGCGCTATTTTATTGGCGATGTGCGTGATAAAAATCGGCTAGAGAGTGCGCTTGATGGGGTGGATATTTGTATCCACGCGGCTGCACTTAAACACGTGCCTATTGCTGAATACAATCCTATGGAATGTATCAAAACAAATATTGATGGTGCGAGCAATGTCATTAGCGCGTGTTTAAACAATAATGTTGGGCATATTATTGCTCTTAGCACAGATAAAGCTGCAAACCCTATCAATCTCTATGGGGCGACAAAGCTCTGCTCTGATAAACTTTTTATCACCGCGAATAATATTAAAGGCAATAGGGATTGTAAATTCAGTGTAGTGCGCTATGGGAATGTTGTGGGTTCGCGTGGTTCGGTTATTCCATTTTTTCAAAAGCTTATTCAACAAGGAGCAAAGGAGTTGCCTATTACTGATGAGCGTATGAGTAGATTTTTTATTACTCTAGAATCTGGCGTAGAATTTGTGCTTACAAACCTTGAGCGTATGCACGGAGGTGAGATATTTATACCAAAGATTCCAAGTGTGAAAATTACACAGCTTGCACACGCACTTGCTCCTTACTTACCCCATAAAATTATTGGCATACGTCCGGGCGAAAAACTCCACGAAGTAATGGTGCCACGCGATGATTCACATTTGTGCGTGGAATTTGAACACTTTTTTATCCTTATGCCTACTATTAATTTTCAAACACCTGTTGATTATTACAAAACACTTAAGGGAGAGAGTGGAGTGCCTGTGCAATCGGGCTTTGAATACAGCAGTGAGAGCAATTCTTGGTGGCTTGAAAAAGATGAAATTCTCAAAATTATCCAAAAATGATAAAATTTTAAGCAAGTTATCAGAAAGTACATTTTACAATCACGAGTTTTCAAATTCTCATTAAAGGATACAAAATGATTTCAGCTAATATTGTCAAGATGCTTAATGAACAAATTGCAAAAGAGATGTATGCGGCAAATCTTTATTTGAGTATGAGCTCTTGGTGCTATGAAAATAGCTTTGATGGTGCAGGATTGTTTTTATTTCAGCACGCTGATGAGGAAAGCGGACACGCAAAACGTTTAATTACTTATCTTAACGAAACAGATTCTAAGGTAAGTATCGCACAAGTAGCAGCGCCAGAATCAAGATTTAAAAGCTTACTTGATGTATTTGAGAAAACCTATGCTCACGAGCAAAAAATCACTCAATCTATCAATAAGCTTGTAGATTTCACGCTTCAAAACAAGGATTATCCAACATTCAATTTCTTGCAATGGTATGTGAGTGAGCAGCACGAAGAGGAAGCGCTCTTTCGTGGTATCGTAGATAAAATTAAACTCATTGGCTCAAAAGACGATGGTCCCTATCTCGCTGATAGATTCATTAAAGAACTTACTTCAAAATAACCTCAAAATAAGCTCCCTTATGCTAGATTCTATATAGAATCTAGCTTTTGTAAAACTCATAGTGTAAGCAAAGGAGAGCAAATGCAATATATATTTGAAGATAAAAAAATCCTTATTCTTGTGAGTGGCTCTATTGCTGCGTATAAAATGCTTGATTGTATCTCACAGCTGATAAAATTTGGCGCACATATAAGAGTTGTTAT
Source organism: Helicobacter sp. MIT 21-1697 (assembly GCF_026241255.1). Classification (NCBI taxonomy): domain Bacteria; kingdom Pseudomonadati; phylum Campylobacterota; class Epsilonproteobacteria; order Campylobacterales; family Helicobacteraceae; genus Helicobacter; species Helicobacter sp. MIT 21-1697. Next base: position 193,321 of record NZ_JAPHNC010000004.1, read on the forward strand.
GAGCAAAGAATCTCGTGCATTTATCCAACCGCTTAGCTTTGAAGCCATCAGCCATAACATTGTTTTACACGATGAGAATCAATCGTGGCATAACTCTGCGCAAGAAGTAAGCCCTAATCATATTTTTTATGCAAAATGGGCAGATATTGTCCTTATCGCTCCAGCTACTGCAAATACTATTGCAAAAATTGCTTGCGGCATTGCTGATAATGTCTTGCTTTCTACACTTTTGGCAAGCTCTGCGCCCAAACTCTTAGCTCCTGCAATGAATACAGCTATGCTTAATGCTCCTCAAACTCAAAATAATCTCGTTGCACTTGCAGATATGGGTTATGAAATCATTGCTCCGCGTTCAAGTATCCTTATGTGCGGAGATGAGGGAGAAGGGGCACTTGCACAAGTGGAGGAGATTATTTATAGGCTTGGCAGAGGGCTTATGAAAGATGCATTTTGGCATAAGCGCAATATTATTATCAGCGGTGGAGGTTCAAAGGAAAGCATAGATGAGGTACGTTATATTTCTAATCGTAGCAGTGGCAAGCAGGCAAGTTATCTCGCCTTAGCTTTGTATATGCTTGGTGCGGAGGTAACCTTTATTTCAAGTGCATTTCCGTTTGCATTGCCTTTGGATATAAAATGCGCGAATGTAGAGAGTGTAACGGCATTTGATGATGCAATTTACACAGCACTTGATAGGCTAGATTCTATGACATCTCAACCTATTGTTTTTATGGCAGCAGCTCTTGCGGATTATGCACCAAAGCCCCAAATTGGCAAACTCAAAAAAGAGCACATTGGAGAGAAACTCACTCTTGAATGCCTTAAAACAAAAGATATTTTAGCTTCTCTTTCATCGCAAAAGGCGTATAAAGTAGGCTTTAAGGCGGAAGTTGATGATAAAAACGCACTGCAATATGCACAAAATATGCTAGAGACAAAGAAGTGTGAAATGGTATGCTTGAATATTATAGATTCTCAAAATCCTTTTGGTGGAGAAACAAATAGGGTAAAAATAATTACCCATAAAGACATACAAGAGGTGAGTGGCTCAAAGCTTGAAGTTGCTTTTGATATTGCTAGAGCGTTTTCACAATTACATTCTCTTAAAGGTGAGTGATGATACAAAAGCTGCAAAAGCTTTCGCATTTGTTAAAAAATAGCCAACAAACCCCAGCAGCTTATAATGCTTCACTTCCTATATTAATACGCGTTATTCAAAAACTAAAAGGCGACATATATCTTTTGCAAATTGGCGCACAGCAGATGCAAACAAAAAGCCATAAAGCGCTTATTGTGGGTGAGAGATATTGGGGGGAAATGGGGCGAAGTTCGCTCGGACATATTACTTTACACAATCTTATTTTGCAGCCTAAAATTTTGGATTTTTTTCATAATGCGCCATTGAAATTCACTCTTCAAGATTTGCAAGATTTGGGGGGACAAAGTGATATTTTTGAGGGTTTTAAAGATTTTATTGCGCATAAGCTTACACAGGCGGGGAGCAAGGAGGAGTTTTTATTTTTAAGCAATATATTACTTGGGCTAAAAAGCGGCGTTTTAAGTCTTATGATTAATGAAAAAGATGAGATATTGCAGATAAAAAAATATGCCTCAAACAAAGTGCGTTTTAGTGCGATAATGCCACTTTTGGGGATTATTTCAGGGGAAATCGGGATATATGAGGGAGGGAATACTTTAGATATAAAAGTCCTTTATGAAACGACAAGGGCGATGCTAGAGAAAAATCTCAATGCGCTTAAAGGGTTTAAGGTGAGCAAAATCTCTGTGGATACAAACCTTTCGCCTTTGTATGAATTTAAAGAATCCCTCCTTGATGTGCGAGG